>CAXGMX010000174.1:0-4241 GCA_964010955.1 uncultured bacterium | reverse complement strand
CCTTTCTGTTATTGCTCCACACCACACACATTAATATATCTAAATCTGGCATTTCTAATAAAATACAGTTGTCTAGAATACTGAAAGACGAACAGTAAGACTTATCAAAAAATCTATGTGGAAATACGCAATCGTGATACCAACAATTACTTAAAGGCTAAAGCGACTGGCTAAATTTCCTAAGCATAACTATACAAAGAAGATACGAGAACCTTGTAAATCCACAATTTTACACTTTGAAACAAAGCCTCTGACAATATGTCAATTCTCCATTAAGAAGATTAATCTTTCAGCGACACAATGTCTTTCCTGTACTAAAGTAGTATTGCATAGTATCAATACTTCAATTTCTTTAATAAATAAGAAGATTGGGTCGAATCTCCATTTCATTCCCATCAAATAGTCTGACAACATCAAGAAATATATAAAAGGTAGTCTTAAACTTTAAATGAACTGATAACTTACATAGATTATTTTGTCTGTTCAATGTGCGGGAGGAATTTCCCGTTCATGGTTACCACCATGCGGTCTTCCCCCTTTTCCCCTACAACTTTATGAACAGTCAATTTGAAGTCTATGGCAGACATAATACCGTCACCAAATATTTCATTCATGACTTCTTTGATAGAATCTCCATAATGCAGGCAAACCTCTGTCATACGGTAAATATTGGGCTCCTGGATAATGGTGGGGTCGTATGAGCGCATAGGGCATTTGCGCATTTCACCAAGAAGCTCATCATTGAGTTCTGGAACGAGTTCTGCGAGTTTTGATACGGCGTTTTCCTTTAATTGTGCCTGGGCGTGAAAAAGTTGTCCTACATAGACATTACAATAACCAAGAGGCTCTGCTATTTCATCATAAGTCTTTCCTGAAGCCTTTTTGGCTGCAAGCAATCTTGCAACGAGTTCTTTTTTTTCCATGATTTCTCCTTTCCTGTAAATTAAATCATTTTAGTATAACCCTATTAGTTTACCCTATCTAATGGAATTTCTCTTATCACCTCCTTTCTTGTTACTCTTATAATACGTCGAAATGGAGACTGACCTGTTTAAATGATTTAAGGAATAACTCTATAGAACATTTGTTTGATTTGCATATACTTGAATATTTGCGAATATTACTTTAGGTTGTTAGCAAGTCAAGAGAAAGATAAAGTATTTTTTGGCATATTATAGTATAAATACCCTACAACACAGAAACAGTTCTAATTAGATTAGCTTACATTCTCGTCCTTCTAATTTGTTTCTGAGTATCTGTCTTACTTTATTCAACGAACGCTTCATAAATACTGCTTTGCTTTCGGTATCGTTTCTTTAATTTTCCTTATCCTGGTTTCGTTGGAAGGATGTGTGCTCAAAAATTTCGGTGGTGTCTGACCCTCTTTCATCTGTGCCATTCTTTTCCAGACTTCTACAGCTTCATCTGGGTCGTAACCGGCTATAGCCATAAATATCAAGCCAAGATGATCTGCTTCAGTTTCCTGGAGACGACTGAAAGGAAGCATGACTCCAAATTGAGCGCCAACACCGAAGACAGTCATCCAGAGTTGCCTGGTTTTTCCAGGTTTCTCTTCCAGGGCTTTTGAAAGTGCCATCCCGCCCATTTGTGCAATTAAACCCTGACTCATTCTCTCATTACCATGTTTGGCAATCGCATGTGCTATTTCATGTCCCATAATTACCGCTAGGCCGGCCTCATCTTTAGTAATCGGCAAATTCCTTCATAAACGACAACCTTCCCTCCCGGCATAGCCCATGCATTCTTTTCTTCACTTTCAATAAGATTGAATTCCCATTTGTAATCTTTTAATGCATAAGACATATTTTTATCGGTAAAATATTGTTCCACTGCCATCTGAATCTTTCTGCCAACCTTTTTGACCATTTGAGTTTGTTCCTGATTACTGCTGATTTTATTGTTTTTAAGGAATTCATTGTACTGTTGAAGGCTTATGAAATCATTGCATAATCCGGAAGTATACTAAACTGCTGCCTGCCTGTAATTGGTACAGTGGTGCAGGATAGTGAAAGAAACAAAATAACTATGATTAAACTAATACAGCCCCTGGAAATTTTCATACAAGTTTCTCCTTTTCAAGATAACATTTTTGTTTCCATTTTATTTCTTAGTCCTCGTCTAAAACTTAACATATCCTTTTTCCTCAAGATAATTTAATACTGCCCTTGTTGATTCCTCAACCGTAAGCTTTGATGAATCAATCGTAAGTTCAGGATTGAGCGGTTCTTCATATGGCGCTGAAATACCGGTAAAGTCCTTAACCTCACCTGCACGTGCCTTCTTATATAAACCTTTTGTATCTCGCTCCTCACAAACATCAAGAGGACATTTAACATATACCTCTATAAATTCACCATCGCTCAGCAATCTCCTGACAGCATCCCGGTCTTCTCTATATGGAGAGATAAAGGCGGTAATTGTTATTATGCCAGCATCCGTAAACAATTTAGCTACTTCACCAATCCGGCGAATATTCTCGGTACGGTCTTCAGGCGAAAACCCAAGGTTTTTGTTCAGACCATGACGTATATTGTCACCATCGAGTATGTACGCCTGATGTCTGTTCTCAATAAGAGCATGTTCAAGTTCAACAGCAATTGTTGATTTACCGGAACCTGAAAGGCCTGTAAGCCATATTGTTACACCTTTCTGATTCAGCAGATTTACCCTGTCTACCTTTGTAATCTTACCGTGATGCCATTTGATGT
Organism: uncultured bacterium; assembly: GCA_964010955.1. Classification (GTDB taxonomy): domain Bacteria; phylum Planctomycetota; class Brocadiia; order Brocadiales; family Scalinduaceae; genus Scalindua. Next base: position 1,512 of record CAXGMX010000174.1, on the reverse strand, counting down.
TAGTTGCTTTTTGTCCTGCCATTTTATCTCCTCTCTAAATACTTGAGAATCAATTTTCAACATGTCAAATGTTAAAGATTTTCAAAGTACGCTTTTGCAGAAACTATCTCCGGAAGCTGAAACAATTGTATTCCCAATACGTAATCAAGGCAAGGAGATTTTGAAGACACAACAAATGAAACTGTTTTCTATTGATATTTGTTTAACACTGTAGTAGTTTTAAGCTGTGACACATAGCACAAAACAAATAACGATACTACTTAATAAAAAAGAGAATACATCGATGAACTTATTTCTAAATTGAAATAAATATGAAAAAAAGAAAAACCATAATAATGGGTGCAGCAGGGAGAGACTTCCACAATTTCAATGTCTTCTATAAGGATAATGAAGGCTATGAAGTTGTAGCCTTCACAGCAACTCAAATCCCGAACATTGCCGACAGAAAATATCCATCTGAACTTGCCGGCAGATTATACCCTGACGGTATTCCCATTTACGATGAAAAGAGCTGACCAGGCTTATCAAGGAATACAAGGTTGACGATGTGGTATTTTCCTATAGTGACGTACCACACGAATACGTTATGCATAAGGCCAGTGAGGTGCAGGCGGCCGGCGCCAATTTTATTATTCTGGGAGCTGAGCAAACGATGCTCAAGAGCAAGGTACCGGTCATTGCTGTCTGTGCAGTCAGGACTGGATGCGGAAAGAGCGCTGCCACAAGAAGGATATGCCAGATATTAAAAGAAGCAGGAAAGAAGGTTGTGGCTATCCGCCATCCCATGCCTTATGGAGACCTGGTAAAGCAAAAAGCACAGCGATTTGAAACATATGAAGACCTTACCCTGCACGACTGTACTATTGAGGAAATGGAGGAATATGAACCTCATATTGAGCAGGGAACTATCGTCTACGCAGGTGTTGATTATGAAGCCATATTAAGAAAGGCAGAAAATGAAGCCGATATAATCATATGGGATGGAGGCAACAATGATTTACCCTTTTACAAACCTGACGTCCATATAACCCTTGTAGACCCCCACAGGCCGGGACATGAAGTAACGTTTTATCCCGGCGAAACCAATCTGATACTCGCAGACATTATAATTATAAGCAAAGAAGAATACGCCGATGCTGAAAACATAATCAAGGTTAAAGAAAACATAAAGAAAACAAACCCAAATGCTTCCATTATTGATGCGTCTCTGCATATTACGGTTGAAAATCTGGAGAGAATTAAAGGCCGCAGAGTCCTTGCTGTGGAAGACGGACCGACAGTAACTCATGGAGGTATGACTTATGGTGCTGCCGTCATGGCAGCCAGAGAATATGGCGCCTCTATACTTGTTGATCCAAGGCCGTTTGCATTCGGAAGTATAAAAGAAACTTTCAATAAATATCCAGATATTAATAATCTTCTCCCCGCCATGGGTTATGACCGGAAACAAATTCTTGAACTTGAAGAAACCATTAATCAAACAGATTGTGATATCGTCATCACCGGCACACC
>CAXGMX010000173.1:0-4247 GCA_964010955.1 uncultured bacterium | reverse complement strand
CACGCTTGGCTTCTATTAATTCAATGGCTCTCTCCTGGTCGACAGTATACGGATCATCATCACCTGTTAAAGAAACAAACTTACTGTCGCGCTTGATATATGGTCCAAACCTGCTAATTCCAGCAACAATTACTTCGCCTTTATAGGTTCCAACTTCTCTCGGCAACTTAAATAAGTTAAGGGCTTCCTTAATAGTGATGGTTTCCAGTGACTGCCCCTTAAGCAGTCTTGCGTATTTAGGCTTCTCTCCTTCTTCAAGTTCCTCAGTAGTTCCGATTTGAACTATAGATCCCTCATACGGCCCCAATCGTACCAAAACGGTTCTCCCTGTCTTGGGGTCCTTACCAAGTACTCTAGGAGGTAGTCGAGGTTCTTTTATCGCCCTTTTGATCCTTTTATGAAAGGGCCCATAAAATGCGTCAATCATTTTATCCCATTCCAGCTTACCGGAAGCAATATCATCAAACTCCTTTTCTATAGAATCAGTAAATGAGTAGTCAGTAACCATTGGAAAATTTCCAACGAGGAAGTCGTTGGCTACCCTCCCCTCATCTGTTGGAAAAGCTTTGCTTTTTCTGCGCCTGTAATTTCCTTTTTGTGTATGCGTTAACTTCGTCGTTTGTCAGGATCAGCTCATGATATTGCCTCTCCCGACCATCTTTATGTTCTTTGAGTACATTATTTTCTTTTTGTATGGTAGAAATGGTGGGCGCATAGGTAGATGGTCTGCCGATACCCATCTCTTCAAGTTTCTTAACAAGGCTTGCTTCTGTGTACCTCGCAGGTGGTCTTGTAAACCGCTCAACAGCCTTCATTTTGTCAAGGCTGAGTTCTTGTCCAATGTTCAGCGGTGGTAACATTTCTTTGTTTTCCTCATCTTCCTTTTCTTCGTCTGTTGTTTCAAGGTAGACCTTAAGGAATCCATCAAACGTGATGACCTCGCCAGTGGCTTTCATGGTTTGGGGAACGGTGGATATGCCGATTGTCGCGGTGGTTCGTTCAATCCTGGCATTGGCCATTTGTGACGCAATTGCCCGTTTCCATATCAATTCATAGAGGCGTTTCTGGTTTCTGTCGCTGCCTGCACTTTTTTCTGAAAAGTCTGTAGGCCTGATGGCTTCGTGAGCTTCCTGAGCAGAACTGGACTTGGTTGTGTATTGTCTTGTTTCTGAATATTCGGCGCCGTATGCAGATGCTACTTCCTTTGCAGCAATATTCATGGCCAGTTCTGAGAGGCTTACAGAGTCAGTTCTCATATATGTAATCTTGCCTGATTCGTATAACCGTTGTGCCAGGGTCATAGTCTGCGCTACCGAGAACCCGAGCTTAAGACTGGCTTCCTGTTGTAATGTAGACGTGGTAAACGGGGCAGCCGGTTTTTTCTGCCCCGGCTTCTTCACTAGATCATTTATTGAGAACGTGGCGCCAATACATTTGGCCAGGAAGTCCTGGGCTTCCTTCTCTGAGGAAAACCTTTCAGGCAATTCCGCCTTTAATATTTTATTGTCGCCAACCAGGAACTCGGCACTGACTTTGAAGAATGATTGACAGTCAAATTGCTCAATTTCCCGTTCTCTTTCTACCACTATTCTTACCGCTACAGACTGAACCCTTCCCGCAGAAAGGCCGCGTCTGATTTTTTTCCATAAAATTGGGGAAAGTTCAAATCCTACAAGCCTGTCCAGGACCCGTCTGGCCTGCTGTGCATTAACAAGATCGATATCAATACTTCTTGGTGATTCAATAGCATTAAGTATTGCCTGTTTTGTGATTTCACCGAAAACGATTCGACGCGTATTTTTATCATTCAGTTTAAGAGCTTCGTTCAAATGCCATGATATCGCTTCCCCTTCACGGTCCTCATCAGTAGCCAGCCATATGACTTCTGCGCTCTTTGCTGATTTCATTAGTTCTCTTATAACCTCTTTTTTCTCTTTAGGGATTTCGTATGTAGGTTGAAAGCCATTTTCTATGTCTATGGCACTATTAGACTTAGGGAGGTCTCTGACATGGCCGAAACATGATTTAACGGTAAAATCCTTGCCAAGATAACCTTCAATGGTTTTTGCTTTTGCCGGAGACTCTACTATTACAAGATTTTTGACCATAGAATTACATTGCCTTGTTTAAATAACGAAAATTCGTGCCTGTAAAAATAAACATTTCTGCTGGCCATTATCAAAGGTTAAAAATTAAAACAGAGGCGCTCTCAACTGTCAAGAGATTTTTAATCTCGGCCTCTTCTATGCTTTTTGTAAATATCGCTATGGCGGTAGCTTTAATTACCGCTCTGGCGACTAAAATTAATGATTTATATGCCCAGTTCCTGCTTGATATTATCGATACATAACAGTATAATCTGCCAACGTTTTCAATTTTGAAAAATGTCTTACCTTCGGCCTTGATGGCAATTCATGTCATATTTTTGCCATAGTATCCATGGCCGGTTAGGGCGGAAAATAGAGATAGGTTCCACCTCCCCGTACTTGTTGAGAAAAATATCTACGATCTCAACTTTTGTAAGCTTTTCGGTCAAAGAGAAACTCCGACCTGATTTTTTGAACGTGGTACTGCAAGAACAGCGGAATGAAACAACGAACAGTTAACAGAAAAAACCCATTGATACATACTAAAGCCTTTCACCGTATCTCATGAACCATCAACCTGACAACGAAAAACAAATATGGGCGCACGTCCAGAAGAAAATTAAAGAGAAGGTCACCTCACAACAATTTACAACGTGGTTTGAAAGCCTGGAATTAATCAAATTCAATGTAGACGACGCTTACATTCTTGCCCCAAATTCCTTTTGCAGCGAATGGATAGAAAACAACTATATGGATGTTATTTCCTCAACATTAGGCGAAGTAACAAATGCCAGATATAAAGTAAAACTTGTCACCGAAAGTAAAGATGTTAAAGAATCTAAGCCTTCGCCAAAGGAGAAAAACCGCTCCAACATAAACAAAAATTATAGCTTCGATAATTTCCTGGTAGGGCCCTGTAACCGTTTGGCACATGCTGCAGCACTTGCAGTATCTGAGTCTCCCGGCACAGCCTACAATCCATTATTCATCCACGGACCGGTTGGTCTGGGCAAAACACATCTACTCCAATCCATATACCTGGAATTACAAAAACGTTCTGGCGAACAAAAGGTCTTGTACATGCCATGTGAAAGCTTTGTCAACCATTATATATCTACCATAAGGACCGGCGACTGGGACAGCTTCAGAAATAAATACAGGCAAATAGATACACTTTTAATAGACGATGTACACTTCCTGGCAAACTCTCAAAGTACCAGAGAAGAGTTTTTCCACACCTTCAACGCTCTTTATACTTGTCAGAAGCAAATTGTTTTATCAAGCGACTGTCCTCCTGAAGAGATACCAGCAATAGAAGATCGCCTCATCTCGCGGTTCAGGTGGGGCCTGATAACCAGAATAGACCCCCCCGGTTTTGAAACCAGTGTTGCTATAATTCAAAAAAAGACGGTTCTCATGAATATGGAAATTCCCTACGACGTGGCTCGTTATTTGGCAGAACACGCGACTTCCAGCGTAAGAGAAATTGAGGGCACACTTACAAATATTAATAAATATGCAATGGTAAGCGAGAACAAGATAGACCTAGACCTTGTAAAGCATGTAATCGGTAAGCCCGCAAAGCATAAAAGCTATATAGGTATTGAAGAAATACTAGGCATAGTTACAAAACATTTTGGAGTCCAGCTCTCACAGCTACATTCCAAAAGAAAGCTTAAGTCCATTACATTGCCCAGACAAGTCGCAATGCATTTAGCCCGAAAGCTTACCAACCTGTCATTAGAGGAAATAGGAGGTTTATGGGTGGTCGTGATCATACAACCGTTATGCATGCTGATAGAAAAAATTAAAAATACTTAGAAAACAAGACCGAAATATATCCGCTACACTAAGAAAACTAGGAAGCCATAATACAAAAAAACAACATAAGCAATAAATTGCCTGTTCATATATTGTAGATATATCTCTAGTTATTACGAACCGTTATGTCACAGACAGAAAAACTCACAGTTTTATAGTATAAATGAAGGCCTTTTTTACAAGAAACTGACCTTAAGCCTTCTTTTAAATAACACTCATCTAAAAGTCCTAAATCGTTATTTAATCATATGTTAAAAAATAAAATATTATATATTATATTTTAATGTAACTACATAATACTTATAGGTATAATAGTTTTCTTAATTATATACTATATAT
>CAXGMX010000172.1:0-4273 GCA_964010955.1 uncultured bacterium | reverse complement strand
ACGTTAAAGAGCGAATCAATGTGTTCCAGAGCGGCTGATTCAAATTCCTTTGATTTTGTCTTCTTTTTTGGTCAGACTCTCCCATTCATCACCTTTTACAACAATTTATGGACAAAAAGGTTCCGATTTATTACTTTGTATTGAAAATTTGATTGGCATTAGCCACGTTCATAGAATAAGTGCCATATAACCTTCTATTTGAAATAATCATGTTAATGAAATTCCAGATATTTTAGCACCTGGACATCAATAAAGCTGAGCCTAATCGTCTTTTTTTGAGGTGTATGTAACATAATGTCAGCATATTCTTTAAAAATAATAAAAATTCTCATTCATGTTATTAAAGTCAGGGAAAAAGGCAAGAAAATTATTGCTGAAGAATACAGGTGTGAGATTCTGTTAATGCCCTCTTATCGTACATCAAAATTTTGTTTACTTTCTTAATAAATACATTATATTTAAGGTTTTTAACTAAATTGGAAATAAATTTGCGCTGACAACTATCTATAATCAGGATCAATTAAACCTCAGAAAATTCGGTTTTTAGCAATAGTATATTTTCTACAATAAATCAGATATCAATCAGCTTTCAAATTAAGCTAGTTCAAGGAGAAACTTATGAGTCGTAAGACAGTAACAGTTGATGGTTGTACTGCATGTGCTCACGTAGTACACGCTACTAATGAAATTATCACGATCTATCCAATTACACCTTCATCGCCTATTGCAGAAATATGTGATGCAAAATCTGCAAAAGGACAGGCAAATATATGGGGGTCTGTACCAAAGGTCAGTCAAATGCAGTCAGAGGCGGGTGTTGCAGGGGCAGTACATGGTTCCCTCACCACCGGTGCTATGGCTACTACAATTTCAGCATCTCAGGGTCTTCTATTAATAATCCCAAACATGTACAAGATCGCAGGTGAGCTGACGCCAACTGTGTTTCACATAACAGCACGTTCCCTTGCGGCTCAGGGCTTGTCCATATTTGGAGACCATTCAGACGTAATGGCTGCGCGTTCTACAGGCTTTGCCATGTTGTGTTCCCAGAATGTGCAGGAGGCAATGGATTTTGCCCTCATCTCCCAGGCAGCCACACTTGAATCCAGGATTCCCTTTATGCATTTCTTTGACGGCTTCAGGACATCCCACGAAGTACAGAAAATTGAAGAAATCAGTTTTGACGATATGCGTGCCATGATAGACGATGACCTTGTCATTGCTCACCGAAAAAGAGGACTTACACCTGACCGCCCAAGCATTCGCGGCACATCTCAAAACCCGGATGTATATTTTCAGGGAAGAGAAACTGTCAACAAATATTATGATGCAACGCCTGATATCGTACAGAAGGCAATGGACAAATTTGCCGGTATAACAGGTCGGCAATATAAACTATTTGATTATCTGGGTGACCCGGATGCAGAACGTATTATTGTAGTTATGGGTTCTGCCGCTGAAGTAGCTCTGAACACTGTTAATACGCTTAATGCAAGGGGAGAGAAACTTGGAATCGTTCTTGTGAGGCTTTACAGGCCGTTTGACATAAACGCCTTCTCTGAGAGTTTACCATCAAGCGTAAAATCTATCGCAGTACTTGACCGTACCAAGGAGCCGGGTGCAATTGGAGAACCTTTGTATCTGGACGTCAGGACAGCCATTGGTGAGATGATGGACAAGGGCATATCTAAATTACAAGGATATCCAAGAATCATCGGTGGACGTTACGGTCTGGGTTCAAAGGATTTCACTCCCGCAATGGTAAAGGCTATCTTTGACAATCTCTCACAGGATAAACCAAAAAATCATTTCACAATAGGCATCAAGGACGATGTTTGTGATACCAGTCTTGATTATGATAAGTCTTTTGACATAGGAGAAAAGGGTGAATTCCGCTCGCTGTTTTACGGTCTGGGAGCTGACGGCACTGTAGGTGCAAATAAAAATACCATTAAGATTATCGGGCAGGAAACAGACAACTACTCGCAGGCATACTTCGTGTATGATTCAAAGAAATCAGGTGCAACTACTGTATCACACCTTCGTTTTGGAAAGGAGAAAATACACAAACCGTATCTTATTAAAAAGGCGAACTTCATTGCATGCCACAATCCTTCTTTCCCTGACAAGATAGACATGCTTTCATACGCAGAGGAAGGAGCGACGTTCCTTCTTACTACGTCTCACAATAAGGATGAGGTATGGGATACGCTGCCTGTTGAAGTACAGGAACAGCTTATCTCAAAGAAGATGAAATTCTATATTATTGACGCCATCTCACTCGCAGAAGAAATTGGTCTTGGCGCAAGAATAAACATGATTATGCAGACAGCATTCTTTATTATTTCCGGAATCATCCCTAAAGAGGATGCTGTTAAATCAATAAAGACTGAGATAAAAAAGACATATATGAGAAAAGGTGAGGACATAGTTAATTTGAACTATGAAGCGGTAGATAAGGCGTTGCAGAATATTGTCGAAGTGCCGGTTCCTGATAAGGCTACCAGCAAGGTACACATGCGTCCGCCGGTACCTGAACATGCACCTGAATTTGTTAAAAACGTAACAGCCAAATTGCTGGCCGACAACGGAGATTCTCTCCCAGTATCAGCAATGCCTGCCGATGGTACATGGCCAACGGCGACCACTCAATATGAGAAGCGTAATATCGGCGTTAATATACCAATATGGGAACCTGATGCCTGCATTCAGTGCGCTCAGTGTTCGTTTGTCTGTCCGCATGCAACCATAAGGGTAAAGGCATACGACCCATCACAGCTTAAGGATGCACCTTCCGCATTTAAGTCAGTAGATGCCACCGGCAAAGATATGAAAGGGCTTAAGTTTACTGTACAAGTCGCCCCCGAAGACTGTACCGGCTGCGGTTCATGCGTATTTAACTGCCCGGGACAGAAAAAGGACTCAGACGGAAACAAGGTTGAAGGCGTTAAGGCCATAAACATGAAGTTTCAGGAACCTGTACGTCAGGAGGAAACAGAAAATTATGATTTCTTTCTCAATCTTCCGGAAACTGATAGATCGAGATTCAAGGTTACAAATGTCAAGGGTAGTCAGTTCGTAAAGCCGCTCTTTGAGTACAGTGGCGCATGTTTAGGCTGCGGTGAAACACCTTATATAAAACTAATGACACAACTATTTGGTGATCGTTTGATGATTGCTAACGCTACAGGATGCAGCTCTATCTATGGTGGAAATTTACCGACAACCCCATATACCACAAGGGACGATGGCAGAGGACCTGCATGGTCAAATTCTTTGTTTGAAGATACAGCCGAGTTTGGCCTTGGTATGAGACAGACAATGGATAAATTTCATACACAGGCAATGGAATTACTTGACCGTCTTGTATCAGATCCTTCGAATTCTGATTTAAAAGGATTAAGCGATTCTATCAAGAATGCGGATCAATCGACACAGGAGGGTATTGATGAATTAAGAGGCCATGTTGAAGAATTGAAGAAAAGGCTCTCCGGGAACGATTCTCCTGACGCAAAGAATCTGCTATCCCTTGCCGATTATCTCGTTAAAAAATCTGTCTGGTCTATTGGAGGGGATGGCTGGGGCTATGATATCGGCTACGGAGGGGTCGATCATGTACTGGCAACAGGAGAGAACATAAAGTTATTGATCATGGACACGGAAGTATATTCAAATACCGGCGGCCAGATGTCTAAGGCAACACCTCTGGGGGCAGTTGCCCAGTTTGCGGCCGGTGGGAAAAGAACCCCCAAGAAGAATATCGGCATGATAATGTCAACTTACGGTAATGTTTATATTGCCCAGGTAAACTTTGGTGCAAATCCGGCTCAGACACTCAAGGCATTCATCGAAGCAGACGCATATGACGGTCCCGCGTTGATAATTGCCTATTCCGTTTGCATTGCACATGGTATGGATATGAGTAAGGGAATAGAGGCTATGAAGAAGGCTGTGACAAGTGGCTACTGGCCGCTCTATCGATACAATCCGGAACTCGAAGCACAGGGTAAGAATCCGCTTGTTATCAACAGTAAAGACCCTTCAACTCCGTTTGAGGAATACGCCTATCGTGAGAATCGTTACAAGACATTAAGGTCGAGCAATCCGGAGGCTGCAAAAGAGCTTATGAAACAGGCGGAGGCAAACATAAAGAGGAGATGGAAATTACTCAAACACATGGCTGCCTGGGACCCTGAGGCATGAGGACTGTTTAAATTCTTTACGGCATTTCCAGGTCTTCTACTTTAGGAAGGTCTTTAATTGATTTCAATCC
>CAXGMX010000171.1:0-4280 GCA_964010955.1 uncultured bacterium | reverse complement strand
CTATAAAAAGGGATGTCCTTTAAATAAGGTATTTTTTTACCGGCTTCCGCATAACAAAGTTTATTTATAATCTCACCCTTTAAAACTGTACTGGAAATAATATCAGGCACAATATCCGCCGTAACTCTGCCATAGAAGATCCCTCTATGAGAAAAGTCTCCTGGCGGGTTAATAGTTACAACTGGCGCCCTTGCACACAACCCCTGGCAGCCGGTCTCTATGATCTCAACCCTGTCTTGCAATTTTTTGCTTCTTAATCTGCTTTCTAAATTCATCGTATACCTCTTCAGCACCTAAGGCACGACAACCAGTCATACATATATATACCTTAACTTTGCCCTGCTTTAACTTTTTCTCACCAGCCTTTCTCATAGAAACCAGATCATCATACGACTTCAACCTTTTCAGCATTTTATCTCCTAAGTATTATCACCTGAATACCTGTCAACAATGCCCGTCACAGTATCAGTAGTCAGCTTGCCAAAATATCTATCATCTACCATCATTACCGGCGCAAGAAAGCATGTTCCTATGCAAGCCACAGTTTCCAAAGTAAATTGATAATCTGCCGTTGTCTCTCCTTCGACTACGTTTAATTGATTCCTTTACCTTTTGCTTGACATCATTCACACCCTTTACATGACAGGCTGTACCGGTACAAATTTTTATTGCATGTCTACCACGAGGTATAAGAGTAAACTGTGAATAAAACGTGACAATGCCAAATATCCTTGTCAACGGAACATCCGTTAGCCTTGAAACCTCTTTTAATGCCTGTTTCGGCAGATATCCATAATTATCCTGAGTTTGCTGCAAAATTGCTATCAGGTTAGAATCCTGGTCATCGCCATATCCTGAAACAATTTTGCTCACAAGCCTTATATCTATGGTTTTTCCTTCCACATCTCCTCCTTAACATAATTAACCGCATTCCTGAAAATGGCAATTCCATCGCCTTCTGCCTTAAGTCCTTCCCTGGTCCATCTCGGATGCTGGGTCGGCTCTATATAACGCTCAGGATGAGGCATCATACCAAGCACTCTCCCCGTCGAGTCACAGATTCCAGCTATATTATCCAATGAACCGTTAGGATTCCATGGATAATTTGCTATATTACCATCTTTATCAACATATTTAAATATTATTTGTCCTGATTTGCCAAGATTCTCCAACTCTCCCCCATCACCTGCCACAAACTTTCCCTCTGCATGTGCAATCGGGACATATAATAAACAATCTTTATCAATAAAAACAGACTTATCTGAAAACGACTTTAAATATACCCACCTGTCTTCAAATTTGTTGGAATCATTATAAGTTAGAGTAAATTCCTGTCTATATTCATTAAAAGAAGGTTGAGTCCCGTTTATCCCCGGTAATAATCCCATTTTTATTAAAACCTGAAAACCGTTACATATCCCTATAACCAGCTTACCATCGTCAACAAATCGTGTAAGCTCATCCAATAAGTGATGCCTGAGCTGGTTCGCCAAAACCTTCCCTGCAGCAATGTCATCTCCATATGTAAACCCACCCGGTAAAACAAAAATATGATAAGAACTTAAAAGTCCTTTATCCTTAACTAACTGGTTTACATGTACTAAATCAACATCGGCACCGGCTTTTTCAAGGGCATACCTCGTCTCATAATCACAATTGGTTCCCGCTGTGCGTAGTATTATTGCCTTGGGCTTATTATTAAGTGTTTCCGCTTTTATAGTCATAGTTCCATATTACAATCTCAGGGTTGCCTGCCATGCCTCTTTAAGATCAAAAATCTTTTCTGAAATCACATTTTCTCCGTCCTGTGATAAGACGGTAAAAACATCATTATCCAAAACCTTCCCTATACAACCATATGGAATACCACTAATTGTCTCCTCAAATTCTTTCTGTTTCTCTGGCTGCACTTCAACAATGAATCGCGAATTAGACTCCGAAAAAAGAATAATATCATCCCGGTCAACTCCTGTTTCAACCGGCACTCGAGACAAATCAAGTTCCATTCCGTACCCGCCTGCAAAACTCATCTCTGCTGCCGCAACAGCAAGCCCTCCCTCCGAACAATCATGGCACGACCGGACCAAACCTTTTTCTGTTGCATCAGCAAGCAAATCCATCGTTTTCTTTCCAACCTCTCTGTCTACTTTTGGAACTGAGTTGCCTTTAAAACCATGGATATCGTAATAATGTGAACCTCCAAGTTCATCTTTTGTCATACCTAAAATATAAATCAGATTATCAGGTGACTTCACATCCATGGAAATTGCCCTGGTAACGTCCGGCATTACACCTATAGCAGAAATCAATAGAGTCGGTGGTATGGAGATAGTTTTATCGCCAGATTTAAACTCATTATTCAGACTATCCTTACCCGATATAAACGGAGTTTCATAATATATTGCTGTATCATAACACGCCTTTGCCGCCCTGACAAGGCCGCCCAGGCATTCAGGTTTATCAGTATTACCCCAGCTGAAGTTGTCAAGCAGAGCAATCCTTTCCAGATTGCCACCCACGGATACTATTTGTCTCAGGGCCTCATCAATTGCCGAAGCCGCCATATGATAAGGGTCTATATCCCCGTATTTGGGATTCATCCCATTCGATACAATTATTCCTTTGCCGGAGCTTAAAACCGGCCTGATTATGCATGCATCACCCGGACCATCATTATCCACTCCCTGCATTGGTTTCATAACGCTTCCGCCCTGCACTTCATGGTCATATTGCCGGATTACCCACTCTTTGCTACAAACGTTCCATGAGGACAGAACCTTTTTCAAATCTTCACCATAGCTCTTCTTCTCTTTTATGTCCGGCTCTTCATGAGAGGGTGAACGCCATACTGCCTTGCGTATAATCCTGGGCAGCCCATCATAGTAAAAAATCCATCTCTATATCAGCAACGCCCTCACCTTTGTATCTTAACCGTAATCTTTTATCTCCCGTAAACTCTCCAATAAATGTAGCTTCCACATCTTCCCTCTGAAAAACTTCCCTGATTTCTTCCATGTTTTCCGGAGGCACAGAAAGTACCATTCTCTCCTGAGCCTCAGAAATCCAAATCTCTGAATAAGAGAGTCCATCGTATTTAAGAGGTACCTTTTCAAGATCAACAACAGCCCCAAGTTCTTCTCCCATCTCACCCACAGCAGAAGAGAGGCCTCCTGCACCACAATCAGTAATATTGTTATACAAACTATGATCCCGTGCCTTCAAGAGTGCGTCAGTAACCTTCTTCTCCATTATTGGATCGCCAATCTGTACCGCACCTCCTGATACTACCTCGGATTGGTGGGTTAACTCTACAGATGAAAATGTTGCCCCATGGATACCATCTCTTCCGGTTCTACCGCCCACAAGCAAAATCAAATCACCCTCGTGTGATTTCTTTTCACACTTATCCCTTGAAATCAATCCGACATTTCCACAATAAACAATTGGATTACTCGTGTATCTTTCATCAAAAAATATAGAGCCATTTGCCGTAGGTATCCCCATACGGTTGCCATAATCCCTGACGCCACCCACCACTCCCTTAAATATCCTTTTTGGATGAAGAACCCCTTCCGGTATCATTTCCTGACGAATATCCAGAGGTCCGAAACAAAAAACGTCTGTATTTAAAATTGGCTTTGCACCCAGGCCTGTACCTAAAGTATCCCTGATGACGCCGCCGATTCCGGTATTTGCCCCGCCATAAGGTTCGATTGCTGATGGATGATTGTGCGTTTCAACCTTGAAACAGATATTATAATTTTCATCAAACTCAATGATACCGGCGTTATCTTTAAATACAGAAACGCACCACGATTTATCTAATTCTGAAGTCGCTTTCATTACCGTATTGGCCAGAAGATTATCAATAAGCTCTCCGTCGCAATCTATCATTCCCCTGAATGTTTTATGCATACAATGTTCAGACCATGTCTGAGCAATTGTTTCAAGTTCAACGTCGGTAGGATTCCTGCCAAGCGTGGTAAAATACTTCTGAACAGCCTTCATCTCCTCGAGGTTTAAATACAACTGCCCCTCCTGACTGATCGACAGGAGTTGCTCATCGTCTGCATTCAATATTTCAAGCGTATGCTTGTGGAAGACGTACTCTACTGCTTCATTCTTATCCTCATAAAACAAATTATCTTTGTTTATGAAAACATCTTCTATAATTTTGTTGGCCAGTACCTTATCAGCAATAACCTCAACCTGTTCAATTGAAAGTGAACCTGCTACCAGGAATCTCTTTGCCGTCTTGACAGATCTTGCATACGTGGCGT
>CAXGMX010000170.1:0-4342 GCA_964010955.1 uncultured bacterium | reverse complement strand
CATATGCAGTCAAATTTTCTGCATAACTGAATTCAGGCTTAGGGTAGATGAACGGTTCACCGCGAGACATCTTGTAGGAAAAAGACTGTGATAGTGCGAATCTGACTGATCAATATTGCAGCCGCTTTTTCAATCTCCCTGGGGTTATGAGGCAGGGCTAATACCGGATGATAACAGCTCAACGCATTAACCATTGCCGAGAGCATCGCCATAGGATGAGAATCAAACGGGAATCCTGCAAAATGGTGTTTAAGGCCCTCATGTAGAAGAGCATTATTGGTTAACATATCTGTGAATCTCTTTCTCATTCCTTTGTCAGGCAGGCTTCCCCATATTAGCAGGTCTGCTACTTCGATAAAATCACTTTTTTGTGCAAGTTCATCTATGGGGATACCGCGATAGCGGAGAATACCTTTTTCGCCATTGGTGTAGGTAATACTACTTTCGCATGAACCTGTATTGGTGTAACCAGGGTCAAGTGTTATATAACCGGATTCAGCACGCAATTTAGATATGTCTATTCCTTTTCCTTTTCAGTGCCAATAACCACGGGGAGCTTGTACTCTTTTTTGACTGTTTTTTAGTATTACGTTTTTCTTCATTTAATTATTTTGGTTTAAAAATTGACGACTTTAAGAATAAATGCTTTTTTTGCTCTGTTCAATTAATGATTGAATATATCACAATACTGTAATTTCTTCAATCAGAAAACTTAAAGTTCATTTGGGGGTACTGCGCCTACCAACTATAGCGGTAACCTTAAATTCAGCATTACATGAATAAGCTTTATCAAATAGGTGTAAACATGCAAACACAAAAAATTACATTCTGCTAACGTCTTTTCTTAGGAGCGAGCATCCTTACATACTTTACCATAGCCTTGATTTCTTCAGGGCTTAATTTGCCTTCTTGCTTCGGCATTTTCTTCTTTCCGTTAGTTACGGAATTGATCAATTGTTCATCTGTAACAGATGCCTGCCACACTGCATCAGTAAAATCTGGAGCTCCCAATTTCTTTCCCCTCTTTGTTCCTTTACCATCTCTCTCGTGGCATTTCCTGCACTCATTCTTAAAGATCTTTTTGTAATCTATTTTACCGGCAAATGCATTTGATAAGTTAAATTGAACTACAGATAAAAACAGTATAACCACTAAACCATAAAGAACAATTCTCTTCATTATTGCATTCCTCCATTAATTGTAATTTCCAAACTAAGTCGGGTTTCTCTGCCTGAGGGACTAGTCGGGCAAGTTAGCAGACGATATTATCTAAACTAAAATCCTTAGACTACACATTCCTTATTGAGGGGACAGAGAACAAAGTACCCTATAAACCACATTGTTTTTTCTAAAGAATAGAGTAAAAAAAGGACTTACATACATGAGAAAAACGACAATGTATATAAACCTTCTAAATAAGCCAACCTTGTGGAATAGCCTGACTTAACGAAATACCCTTAATTCACTTCAAACAATCATTTAAGGCTTCTTCTACAGAATTACCTAATCCGACGTAATCAGTATTACTACATTCCTTACTAATCAGGCTTGGGACCGCAATGAAGGAGCCTTTAGGCGAACCGCCTAAAGGCTCTCTGACATTGATAAAGACTCTCTCTTCGTCTCTCTCCAGTTCATATTGATGTACGCTTGATAAAACATCATCTTGATTCATGATTTCTTCTCTATTTTCTATCTCATCTCCCTTATCCTGATTTAGTATTTGAGAAAATGAACTCTTTGTTTATACTAATACATAATAAAATAACAGCGACTATTTATTATTACTTATTCTCTCATGATACTACAGTTTGTCTTCAATAAAAAAATATTAACAAGGTTAAGGAGTGAGCAGATTATTTACCCATAAATATAAACCTTTAAATATTCAAAATCAAGGGAATAATTTTTGTGTTTTTTCTGCAAAATGTGTATATTGATTTAGTTACTAGTTTGTATGGTTTTTAATAACCAGATGAAGATTTCTCACTCTATGGAGATGCGAAATGGAAACTCAAAACAGAGATAAAGACACGTATGTCTCAACAGATAAATTAGACAGAAAGTGGATAGACGTAAATATCCCCTGTAGCACTGCATGCCCTGTCATGACAGATATTCCGGGTTACATCCAGGCTATTAAGGACGGTGATTACAAAACAGCATACCATATCAATAGAATGGAAAATATACTGCCTGGAGTGTTGGGCCGTGTTTGTGACCGCCCCTGCGAGCCTGCCTGTCGACACGGCTGGGATGGACTGGGCGATCCCGTGTCAATATGTTTCCTTAAGCGCGCGGCGGCTGGTTATGGTATGGGACCGGTAAATCCGGAAATTAAATCTAACGGCAAAAAGGTTTGCGTAATCGGAGCCGGCCCGGCCGGATTAACCGCAGCCAATGACCTGGCCTTAAAGGGATACCAGGTAACTATACTGGAACAATTCGGCCAGCCCGGTGGAATGTTGCGTTATGGTATTCCTCAATTCCGGCTGCCGTATGATGTAGTAGCAGAAGATGTAAAAATCTATTACCGATCTGGGTGTAACGATCAAGACCAATTTCCGGATTGAAGGCGTCAAAGCGATTGAAAAACTGAGAAAAGTTTATGACGCGGTTATACTGGCAGGCGGATGCGCAAATCCTAAACATACCAATATTCCCGGTATTGACAGCAAGGGCGTATATTGGGGCCTCGATTTTATGATAGCTGCAAACAGGGAAGAGTTAGATATACCGCTGGTAAATGTCATCGTAATCGGACGGTGGGTTTACCGCGGTAGACTGTACCCGTATGTCCTACCGGATGGGAGCAAAAACAATTACGCTAGCTTACCGTCGTATGAAAAAGGATATGTATGTCGGCGCGCATGAACTTGAAGTCATGGAGTCTGAAGGCATTGATACAATGTCTTTAGTGTCTGCGGTAACTGTTTTATCCAATGATGAAGGAGTAGTCACGGGTGTAAAATTCATTCACAATTCTATTAACGAAGAACGTTCAATAACACCAATAGCAGGATCTGTATTTATCATGGAAGCCGATACCGTTATATTTGCCGTTGGACAGGAAGCCGATGAAAAAGTAGCGGAAACTGAAAGCGCTGAACTGAAGAACGATTTTTCCATTGCCGGTGATTTCAGGAGCGGTTCTTCAACGGTTATCGAAGCCGTAGCAGATGGACGTAAGGTTGCCAGTAAAGTACATATGCGGCTATTTAACATAAAAGGCTTTCAAGACACTATCCACATCAGTGAGGTAAAGGATACAGGGAGAAAACGGGATTATGATTTTATTCCTGTCCAACCCATGGACACAACTCCCATGCGTGACAGACAAATTAAAAACAGAGAAGTAGAGACAGGATATTCAAAAGAGAAATCAGTTACTGAGGCGAAACGGTGTTATCTCTGCCATTATAATTACCAGATCGACATCAGCCGCTGTATCTACTGCCTGGCCTGTATCGATGTGATGCCGGTAGATTGTATCAAGATGGCAAAAGATATTGAGGTTACCGAAGACGGTAATTTAAATTATGTAGAGACAAAAAACTGGAATGAAGTAGAAGCCATTACTATAGATAACGATAAATGCATCCGATGCGGAAACTGCGTCCGTGCATGCCCGGTGGATTGCATTTCCGTCTCCAAATATAAGATTGAAACAATAGAAGAGAAGTAATTCTATAACATTGAAAATTACACGAAAGAGTTGAAGTAAATGAAGCATGTCGTTATCGGTGCAGGAGTAGCAGGGATTACCGCCGCCAAAACTATTAAGGAGATGAACAGGGACGCGGAAGTAGTGGTAATCGGAGATGAACTGTTTCTGCCTTACAAGCGCTATCTGCTGACAGAATTTCTGTGCGATTCTATAAAAAGAGACGAACTGCTCTTCTTCTCAGTGGAAATGCTGAAAGAGTTGGGAATTAAACTCCGTAAAGGCGAGTATGTAAAATCCATCGAGCCATCGGAAAAAGGTGATAAAGCTCCACCATAACGAAGTAATGCATTATGATAAACTCCTCATTGCTACCGGCGGCAGTCCCGGCCTTGGACTTGTGCTGCGCCCATTCAAGAAACATATCAGCTTCTATTATTCTCTGTACGATACACTATTATTAAAAGAGAAATTACCTGAAGTCCGGAAATGCATCGTTTACGGAGATGGTGTAAGCTGCCTGGATTTGATCTGTGTATTGTGTAACCTTGGAAAGCAGGTTACTTATATCACCAGAAAAGAACGGGCAACATTTGGCCTGGATGAAATTGATTTTGATGGTGAATTGCATGAGTTCCTGGAAGAGAAAGGAGTAGAGGTTATAACAGAGGAGCAGGT
>CAXGMX010000169.1:0-4389 GCA_964010955.1 uncultured bacterium | reverse complement strand
CTTTCTTTCTCCTGTCTTCTTCCATACTCCCTGCTGGTTGCTGAATTTGATGTCAAACTGGAACGAGTGGATGCCGAACCAGCTGCCATCCGCAGTGATTGTTACAATCCGGGAGCCGCCGTCATCATCCTCAGTCAGTAGATACGTGCCGGCAATTTTCTCGCCGATAGCTGAATCATTCCTACCGGCTCTGACCTCGTCTGAGCATAAGATACTTAAGAACAATGATACGGACAAAATGGCCAGAGTATTTAAGAGATTGTAAGATTTAGTCATCATATTAAACTTGTGGATATCATTAAATTCGCATTATCTTACGTAAAAGCGGATATATAATCAATAAGGTATTATGTGACGCGGATAATATTTTACAATTGCAATCCTTAAAAATAAGGACGCTAAAAAAAAATAAAAAAATATTTGACATTAAAGGGAAAACCTATACAATACTGCAATTAAGACTCAGTCTCATCTAATTTCTGTTTAAATTATTTGATTTGCAGGATTTATATTATTGGTAAATATAATTGAGACTATTATCAACTTGTATCATGGTGCTATAACTTTGACTAATTAACACTTATATGTAACTGTTTTAGAAATGCAAAACACAGAAGTAAAAATACCTGTTTCTAAAAAGATCGATTATCGAATTGCGCTTGTTGGCAACCCGAATGTAGGGAAGAGTGTATTGTTCGAATTGTTTACTGGTAAGTACGTGACAGTATCAAATTATCCGGGAACTACAGTAGAGGTTTCCAGAGGTATGTATGCAGGGTCTAACAATAAGATTGAAGTGATTGACACTCCTGGGGCTAATAGCCTGATCTCACACTCGGAAGATGAGAGGGTTGCACGCGATATCCTTCTTAGAGATGAAGAGAAGAAGATAATCCAGATAATAGATTCCAAGAATTTACACAGAGGATTAATGATTACAACCCAGCTTGCAGAGATGGGCCTTCCAATATCCATAGGCTTGAATATGTGGGACGAGACACTGGACAGAGGTATGTCCATTAACACTGATAAACTACAGGAAATACTCGGTGTTGATCTGGTAAAAACTATCGCAACTCAAAAGTATGGAATCAACGCATTAAGGAGCTCGGTTAACTCGGTAAGGGTCCCAAAGACAAGCATATATTACGGAGAGGCTATTGAGGAGGGTATAAAAAGGATTGAGGAATTACTGCCGGACAACCTTGTTGTGAGAAAAAGGGCCATAGCCATTATGTTGTTATCGAGTGATGAGGATTTAGAAGAAACATTGAGCCTTGACAATCAGGTCCTTGAACCTGTTCGCAGGATTAGGCACGAAGTGCAAAGTCAATATGGCCATCCTTTGAGTTATATGATAATCAGAAAGCGTAGCGAGTACGTTCATGATTTGCTGAAAGGAGTAGTAAGTTCTGGAAAAAAGGAAGAACAAGCAGAAAAAGCAGGTGCAATATCAAGAAATACATTCTTCTTCTTCATTATGCCTCTGGTTTCTTTCTTTATCGGGTTAAAAGTTATGGATCTGATGATGTTTATGTCTTCGGGTTACATAACATCAAGTGAACAGATGTCATGGATATTGAGGTTAGCGGGAGGCGGAGTATCTGTTGGCTGTTATTCTTTTTACCTTGTTTTCGTAGAGAGTATAAGACAAACCGGAAGATAACAGACATTCTTGGTTCCCTGACCATGCATCCAGCACTAGCATGGCCAATGTTGATCGTGGTTTTATGGGGCATTTATAAGATTGTGGGGCAATTTGGTGCAGGGGATTGTGTTGATTTCATAGAGAGCAAGATTTTTGGTTCATCTCTGGAAATGTCCGGTGGTTTTAATTTCAGAGTGTTTATACCATTCACTGACATTGAATATGTGTTTACGCATGTAAATTTTCAGGGAATCAATTATTACCTGGGATAAGTATGCCAGAAGTTTATGAGTCCTGATAATTTCTTCTTTGAGTTGTTCCTGGGTGAAGAAGCAGGCATTATTCAGGTGGGTGTAACCTATTCCATAGCCATCATATTGCCCATTGTAGGATTTTTCTTCATAAGCTTCGGATTTATGGAGGACAGTGGATACCTGCCCAGACTTGCTGTGATGGTTAACAAGTTGTTTAAGGTAATCGGCTTAAACGGCAAAGCGGTATTACCCATGGTACTGGGGCTTGGCTGTGATACCATGGCAACATTAACTACTCGTATCCTTGATACTAAGAAGGAAAGAATTATATCCACTCTACTGCTTGCCCTTGCAGTGCCGTGTTCAGCTCAATTGGGAGTTATTGCAGGGATACTTGGCAGTGTTTCCGGTACACACCTGGCAATCTATTTTGTCGCAATATTTTCTCAAATGCTGCTGGTAGGTTATCTTTCTTCAAAGCTTCTCAAAGGAACAAGCTCTGATTTCCTGATGGAAATGCCGCCGTTCAGAAGACCGAAGTTTAAGAATATATTATTGAAAACTTATTACAGAACCAAGTGGTTTCTCAAGGAAGCGGTACCTTTGTTTGTGATAGGTACATTTGCATTGTTTATACTCACTAAACTTGGTATTCTAAGGTACATTGAGATGGCGGCGAGGCCGGTAGTAAAGCATTTTCTGGGCTTGCCGATTGAGACTACGAGTGGTTTTATACTGGGTTTCCTGCGCAGGGATTATGCCGTTGTAAGTATTTTCAAGGCACTGGAGGAGAAGGCCGGTAACCTTCAGATTGATCCAAACCAGCTTATAGTTGCACTTGTAGTTATCACGCTTTTTTGTGCCTTGCCTTGCAAATTTCTTTGTAATGATAAAGGAAAGGGGTGTAAAGACAGGATTTCTCATGCTTGCTTTCATTCTGCCTTTTGCATTCCTTGTTGGTGGAGTCTTGAGATATATATTACAGTGGCTGTCAATTTAAAATAATTTGTTACTACTTAGCCACCAAGACACGAATATAAGTGGGTATGAAATTCCAAGATTTCAATGTTGCATGATGAGCCGGTATTATAATAGCTTTTTTCTTAGTGTTTTTGTGACTTAGTGGCTAGAATATTTATTGTACTTTAATAAGGAGTTGGTTTAAATGACTGATGAGATACAAATCGAAGAGATGCTTGAGTATATATGGATGCTTGAGGAGGATCATGGCAAGGTGCAAAGTACGTTTATGGATGATAAGTTTGGCAATGAAATAGCAAAAGATTATTTGAATAAAATGGTTGAAATGAAGCTGATTAGTTTGAGTAATTCAACAATAGTCTTTACAGACAATGGGAAAAATAGGGCAAAGTTAATTATCAGGCGTCATCGTATTGCTGAAAGACTTTTAAATGACGTACTGGAGATGACCGGTGACGAGTTTGAAGCCGGCGCCTGCCAGTTTGAACACTTTGTAAATGAAGAAATTATTGCAAGCATCTGTACATTGCTTGGCCATCCTGCTGTCTGCCCTCATGGAAAGAAAATTCCACCCGGTGAATGTTGTACGAGTGCCAGAAAGAATCTGGGACCTGTAATAAATCCATTGTCTGAAATCAAATCCGGTGAAAAGGTAAGGGTGGTATATGTCACAACCAAATCTCATGCAAGCCTGGACAGGCTTTCGGCAATAGGAGTGATCCCCGGACTCGAACTCACAATACATCAAAAACGTCCGAGTATTGTTGTTCAATATGGAGAAACACAATTGGCGCTGGATAAGGACATTGCAGAAAATATATTTGTAAGAGCATTATAAAATCCCGGATATTTCCATCACCCACAAATCCTGGAATACTTAACCTGTCTTTCAGAAGTTCACCATCCTGTTTTGTCTTGACATCAAAAATCATGCTGTGTTATTTTCCGACAAGACCAAGAGATAGCTTAACTTTTATAATTTCGTAAAGTACTAAAAATACAACTATTTAAAAGAGATTTGAATGAAAAATTTGATTTACAGAATAATCATAATTAACCTCTCCTGCCTTTTCTTGTTTCACTGTTTTAATACGGCAGAAGATGTCTATGGCGAAGAGAATAAAGGTTATATAACAGAAGGCGATATTATCATAACGACAGATGACCTTGATAAAGTGCCTGATGTGGAAGTTTCCGAAAAGACAGTTGTTTCGGACGTCAAGAAAGAAAGAAAAGAGAAGGACGAGGGAAAGAAGAGTTTGCTTTCCTACAAAGTGGTTTCCGAGTATCTCAAGAACGGGAAGAAATATGAAGCAAGAAATGAGTTATCAGATTTATATTTTGCGGAAACTGACAAAGACAAACAGGCCGAAATAAAGAACAAGCTTGATGAGCTGAATGCAGAACTTGTGTTTTACCAAAGAACACAGTCCGGATGCTTTCATTTACGTAGTAAGACCCGGTGATACACTGATAGGGATTGCCTCTAAATATAATACTAATTAT
>CAXGMX010000168.1:0-4449 GCA_964010955.1 uncultured bacterium | reverse complement strand
CCACGTATGTTATCCTGATTAATACCATGGCCATGGTGATCACATTGGTGGAAACAAAGAGTTAAAGGAAAAGTTACCGGACATTCAAATCTGTATTCATAGTGACGATGCAGAGATGTTGGAAGACCCGTTTAAGAACCTTTCTCTTCTGGGTGCCAAAAGATATTCATCTCCACCGGCAAACCGAATCTTGAATCACGACGATAAGATTATGTTTGATGAGTACGTCTTAAGGGTCTTACACCTCCCCGGTCATACCCGCGGAGGAATAGGAATATATATTGATTCTGCTGGTAATGGAGACGCTCCAATATTATTCTCAGGAGACACGCTTTTTGCAGGAGGCTATGGCAGGACTGATTTGCCGGGCGGCAGCCATAACTGCCTTCTCCAATCGATTAAGCAATGCATTTTTAAGCTGGATGAGAATACAATTATACACCCCGGGCACGGCTCATCAACAACCGTGAAAGCCGAAAAAGAAAGATTTAACTTCCATTAATTTTAAATACTAATCAATTTTGCCTTATTTACCGCAATCGGATAGCTAGAAAAGACCGAAGAGGAAAAAACTTCAATGATAGACGAAAAAGAGAATATAAAGGATATCCTCATCGAAGAGGAAATGAAAGAGTCGTACCTGACCTTTGCGATGAGTGTAATCATGAGCAGGGCATTACCAGATGTGCGTGATGGTTTAAAGCCATCACAGAGAAGGATACTCGTTGCAATGAATGACCTTAGCCTTGGTCCCGCATCAAAGTACAGGAAGTGCGCAAAGATATGCGGAGATACAACGGGAAATTATCATCCACATGGTGAACAGGTTGTATATCCAACACTTGTACGCATGGCGCAGGACTTCAGTTTCAGGTACACCCTTGTAAAGGGCCAGGGCAACTTTGGGTCAGTTGATGGTGACCCCCCTGCCGCAATGAGATATACAGAGGCGAGGATGACACATGCATCCACTGAGATGATGGATGATATTAAACAGAACACGGTTAATTTTATCCCGAATTATGATGAGACTCGACTGGAGCCGGTTGTACTTCCCTCAAAGTTTCCAAATATTCTGTGTAATGGCAGTTCAGGCATTGCTGTGGGAATGGCTACAAGTATACCCCCGCATAATGTAAATGAGGTGTGTGACGGCATAATAAAAGTTATTGATAATCCTGATGTCACCATAGATGAACTTATGACGATAATAAAAGGTCCTGATTTCCCGACAGGCGCCCTAATATGCGGAGTTAGAGGCATAGTAGAAGGCTACAAAACCGGCCGGGGCACTATATCTGTGAGGGCCAAGGCACATATTGAAACAGCGAAGAACGGCAGAAAAAGTATAGTTGTAACTGAAATACCCTATCAGCTTAATAGAGACAGAATAATAGAAAGAATAGCAGAATTAGTAAAAAGTGAAGTTTTAAAGGGCATAACAGATATTCGGAATGAAAAGTGACAGAGAGGGAAGCAGGATTGTAATTGTTGTTAAGAAGGGTGATGACGAGAATGTTGTCTTAAATCAACTTTATAAACACACAAGACTGCAGGACTCTTTCAGAATAATTATGATAGCGCTTGTAAACAACCGGCCTCAAACATTAAACCTGAAACAGTTAATTACAGCTTATATAGACCATCGAAAAGAAGTGATTCGGCGCCGGACGCAGTTCCTGTTAGAACGTGCCGAAGAAAGAGCGCATATCCTGGAGGGACTAAGGATTGCCCTTGCAAACATTGATGAAGTTATAAAACTGATAAAATCATCTAAGACAGTCGATGATGCAAGGAATTCACTGGTATCTAAATTTTCTTTATCCGATGTACAGGCCAATGCGATCCTTGAGATGAGACTGCAAAGGTTAACAAACCTGGAACAATCCAAGATCGAGGAAGAGTATAAGAAGGTCTGTGACAATATCAAGGAATTTAAGTCTATCCTGGCAGATGAGAATCTTGTCCTGGACATTATTCGTGAAGACCTTCACGAAACAAAAGAGAAGTATGGAGATGAAAGGAAGACAGAAATTGCAGGTGATGTCGGCGAATTTGACCCGGAAGATCTCATTTCCGAGGAAGATGTAACCGTTATGATCACACATGAGAAATACATAAAAAGATTACCTTTAAGTACTTTTACGGAAACAAAAAAGAGGCGGAAAGGGTGTTACCGGCGCCGGAATGAAGGAAGGTGATTTCGTTGAAAACCTCTTTATCGCAACAACACTCGATTACATACTATTCTTTACAGACCTGGGCAAGGTGTACTGGTTAAAGGTATACGATGTACCTCACTTTGGCCGTGGGGCCAAGGGACGGGCAATAGTTAACCTGCTGAATCTGGAAAAAGATGAAAACGTTACATCTATGATCCCAGTTCAAAAATTTGATGATAGACAGTTAGTAATGGCAACGAAGAACGGAATAATAAAGAAGACCATCCTCAGCGCCTTTAGACACCCTAAGAAATGCGGTATAATCGCAATCCGCCTCGACAGTGGCGATAAGCTTATAGGGGTGAAACTGGCACAAGGAGGACAGGAAATTGTACTTGGTACAGAGAATGGAAAGGCTATCCGGTTCTCAGAGGACGATGTCCGGTGCATGGGACGTGCAGCACGCGGTGTCAAAGGTATAACATTAAAAAGGTGATGACACTGTTAAGGGCATTGTTATAGTCGACAAGAACGCAACACTTTTAACCGTCTGCGAAAAGGGATTCGGAAAAAGAACAGATTATAGTGAATATACTGTTCAGCGCAGGAGCGGCCAGGGAGTCATTAATATAAAGACAACAGATAGAAATGGCAAGGTCGTCGCTTTGATAAATGTAAGTGATGAAGACGAAATCATGATGATGACTGCAAATGGTATGGTAATTCGTACCCCTGTTAAAACCATAAGACCCATTGGCCGAAATTGTGAGGGTGTGAGGCTTATCAGACTGAAGGAAGGCGATAAATTAGTATCCGTTGCGCCTGTTGTGAGTGAAGAAAATGGAGAAACAGAAGGCGCAGAAACAGAAGGCGCAGAAACAGATGAGGCTGAATCACAACAGCCTGAACAAACTGAATAACGTTGCTCGGCATAGCCGACTGACCGGGCCGGTACCTGCCCGACTGACGTCATTCAGCTGGGTGGACGGGAAGTCGAGGAATCAAAGTTGCCAAAGCCCCAATTTAAACAATTCTGATAAAACATTCATGCGTCAAATTAATACGGAAGAAATAACAGACACTATTGAGAAGATTTGTGTAGATGCCAATTATAACCTGGGAGATGACCTCGTAGTCTCATTACAAAATGCCCTCAATAAAGAGGAATCTCCTTTGGGTAAGGAAGTAATAGCACAGATACTGGAAAATGCAGAGATTGGCAAGAACGAACAAGTCCCAGTCTGCCAGGACACAGGTTTTGCAGTAGTATTCGTTGAAATTGGCCAGGAAGTCATAATTGAAGGACAAAGCTTACAGGAAGCCATAAACGAAGGCGTCAGACGTGGTTACAAAAATGGTTATTTACGTAAGTCAATTGTAAAGAATCCATTGGACAGGGTAAATACCGGTGACAATACACCGGCAGCTATTCACACAGATATTGTTCCCGGCGACAAATTAAAGATTACGTTTCTAGCAAAGGGTGGTGGGTGCGAAAACATGAGCCGCACTGCAATGCTTACACCTGCACAGGGACGTGATGGTGTGATAGATTTTGTGGTAAACACTGTAAAGAGTGCCGGAGCAAATCCGTGCCCTCCCATAATTGTTGGTGTTGGGCTCGGCGGAACTTTTGAATACGCAACATTATTGTCTAAAAAAGCGATCTTAAGACCTGTCGGCAGTCATAATAAAGACAGCAATACAGCTAATCTGGAAGATGATTTACTGGAGGAAATCAACAAACTTGGGATAGGCCCGCAGGGATTTGGGGGAAAGATAACGGCATTAGCAGTACACGTAGAAACTTATCCCTGCCATATCGCCAGTCTTCCGGTTGCAGTGAATATAGAGTGCCATTCACACAGGCCCAAAAGTATTGTGATTTAACGAATATCTATTTATGACAGAATACATTAATCTGAAAACACCGCTAAGTGATTCTGATGTCGAAAAGCTCGAGACTGGCGACAAGGTCAGGATTAGCGGGATATTATACACTGCAAGAGATGCCGCCCATAAACGACTCGTAGAAATGATTGAGTCAGGCAAGGACCTGCCTTTCGACTTGAAAGGGCAATTGCTTTATTACGTTGGCCCTGCACCTGCTAAACCCGGATATGAGATTGGCCCTGCAGGCCCGACAACAAGCTACAGGATGGACACATATACTCCAACTTTTATTAAGATGGGGCTTAAGGGCACAATCGGGAAAGGCGGCAGGTCTGAAGAAGTAATAGAAGCAATGAAAGAATACAAGGCTGTTACCTTGACTGCAGTCGGTGTG
>CAXGMX010000167.1:0-4466 GCA_964010955.1 uncultured bacterium | reverse complement strand
TAGGCATAATGGCAAGAGGATCCAGAAAAGCCTTGAGACCTCTGATAGAAAGCTTGCAAAGGCAATTGAAGCTAAGGTTAAGACTGAGATTGTTGAGGGTACTTATTTTGAGAAGCTGATAGGTAGAAACAAAACCTTCAAGGATATGATGGATAAATTTATGGAGGAACATGCTCCTAAAGTGTCATACAGTATGCAGAAAAGTTATTCATCTTATCTGAAACACCTTATGTCCTTTTTTAAATTCTGGATTAATAGCAATAACACCAAGGGAAATATCAAAGTATAAGGTGTTAAGAAAAGGAGAAGGGGCAATGCCAGCTACAACTAACAGGGAATTAGCAATGCTTTCTAAAGCTTTTAATCTTGCTGTTAATGAGTGGGAATGGCTAAAAAGACAATCCTGTCTCAAGGGTTCCAAAAGAGAAAGAGAATAACAAAAGGGATCGATGGTTGACACAAGATGATGAATGCAGGCTTATTAAACATTGTCCAGCATGGCTTGGTGATATAGTTGTTTTTGCTTTAAATACTGGCTTAAGACAGGATGAATTACTTTCTCTTCAATGGTCGAGAGTAAGTTTTGAACGTAAGGATGTGCTTATAGATAAAACGAAGAGTGGTAAGCCAAGAGCTGTTCCTCTAAACCAAATTGCAATCAACATACTTAACCAGAGGTCTAAAGCGAAAATAAGAACTATAAAAGATCTTGTTTTTCCTACCTTCAATGGAACAAAAATTCTTCCTTCAAATCTAAGAAGAGCTTTTTATGAAGCATTAAAAAAGGCTGGGATTGAGAATTTTAAGTTTCATGACCTCAGGCACACTTTTGCTACCAGGCTTGCACAAAGAGGAATTGACATCTATAAGATAGCAAAATTGCTTGGTCATGAAGACATCAGGATGACCCAGAGGTACTCCCATCATTCGCCAGAAAGCCTGAGGGTTGGAGTGGAGATTTTAGAAGTTGACTTCAATTTGACTTCAGTTGGGAAAAACACTTGAATTTATCGACTGAAATACGTTATATTGACTGCTTCTAAAGAGCTGCATTACTACAACTTACAGCAAAGTGTGGGGGATTAGCTCAGTTGGGAGAGCGTTTGAATGGCATTCAAAAGGTCAGGGGTTCGAATCCCCTATCCTCCATATACCATATCAGGACTTATGACAAGTGGTAGGTTCTTCAGGTGTAAAAGTGTGAACAAATCTTTTCACTGGTACTTCTTTTTACCATTTTGCCTTGCAAAACAATCCCAATTTTCTATAATATCCGAAATTTAAAAGCAAAAACAAGTATATCAACATAATATAATCATGGATAAATTTCATTCAGATTTACCAATTATAGGAGATCAAGACTCGCCTGACAGGCTAAATAGGGAAAAATTCTCTATCCGCCTTGCAGAGACCCTAATATTATCTCCGGAATCTTCAAGTGTAGTCATGTCGATAGAAGGTAAATGGGGTTACGGGAAATCATCAGTTCTAAATTTGGTAAAAAAGCACCTCGAGAGTGACAAAGTTAATAAACCTATTATATTTGATTTTAATCCCTGGCTTGTAGGAAACGCCAAGAATCTAGTTCAAGAATTCTTAGTACAATTTGCGTCAGCTATTGGCTTATCAGATGGGGCAAATAAAACTCAGAGTGCAGCAAAACACTTATTAGCTTATTCTCAAGTTTTTGCAGCTATGAAATGGGTACCCGGAACTAAACCATGGGCATCTTTAGCTGAAGAAGCATTTAAGGAGACTGGAAGCGTTACTAACAAAATCGGCTACAATTTCATAAGTATAGAGCAGCGCAAGAACACAGTAATCAAGGCTTTGAAAAGCCTAAAAAAACCGATATTAGTATTTGTAGATGACTTGGACAGACTACCTCCAGATGAGGTTTTTCAAATGATCAGAGCTGTTAAGGCTGTATCAGAATTTCCACGTACCGTATTTATACTAGCGTTTGAAAGAAAATACGTAGTAGAAGCATTAAGTTCACACGAAATCAACGAACCCGAGAAATACCTTGATAAAGTTATTCAGGTACGTCTAAATTTACCTAAAATCAGCATTGTTGATCTGCACACATTGGCAACCGAAGAGTTAAACAGCCTTTCAGATGCCAACCTCACCCAACACTTTCCCGGTGACCAGAATCGGCTTGGAGAAATTTATAGCCTTTGTATCAAGCCGATTATAAAAACCCCAAGAGAAATTAAACGAATTTTCAACAGGCTCTATTTTATTGAGAAAGCTACACGAGGTGAGGTTGCGTTTACAGACTTGTTCGGCCTGGAAACATTGGCAATTAAAGCACCATCAGTGTATGAGCATATTATCTCTAATCCCGGTGCATATACAGGAATAACTCCTGAAATTGATCCTTCATTTGATAAGCCGGATGAGAATATCAAAATATTCCAGGATGACAGAAACAGAGAACTTAGAAAAATTGATCAACCGGAGAGATCACATATTGAAAGGCTGTTAAAAGAATTGTTTCCTTTACTTGCGGGAACCGGATTCGGGCAATTGTCTCAAACACAATATTCTCAAGAAGGGAGAATTGCATCTAGTAAACGTCTAATGATAGCCATAAGCTATGGTTTGCCAACAGAAGAAGTGTCTACTAAGGATGTAAAGGCTTTTATAGAGGTTCCAGGGCAACGGGCTAAACTAACTCATGATTATTGTACACCAGAAAAATTAGAACGTCTTATTGATTTAATAAGACAAAGCCTGGGAGAAATAATGCCTGAAGATCCTTTGGAATTTATACAACATATCGGAAAGATGATTGAACTTAGAGAATTTAATGAACTTGAAGCTAAACCAAGGGATATGCTTGCAATGGCGCCTACTCGACAATGTTGGATAATTGTAAAAGAAGTTTTACAAAGCCAAGCAATAAGAAAACGTAAAAAGATAATCATAGCGTTAGTTGGTGATGAGACACTTATTTCGCTTACATCACATATAACAGACGAATGCATTCGGCAACACGGCGCTCCTCCTCATTTTCAGGAAATCCCTCAAGAAGAAAGATGGTTTGAAGGGACTGAATTAAAATTACTTAAGAGATTTGTGGGTTGCTGCTGCATCGAAAGGGTTTAGAGATAAATCTTTTTTAGAAAGAAGTGACAAGACTCATGTCTTTTTCTTAATGAAACGTATTGCAAGGAGGTTATTACCGGAATTAATTTCTCCTCTATTAATATCAAGTAAAGATCTTGATAAGTTTGTACAAATTTTTAGAAGATTATGGCCAAGATGGTCGAAAAGGTGCATATGTAAAAGTGGAAGATGACTGGCTTTTTGCCATGGGAAATATTGACATGATAAGGAAAAGGGCAAAAAAACGACTTAATGAAGGAGTGAAAGACACTACCTCCCGGGCTATTTATAAAAGTATTTCTACTGGTAAGGAATATTATACTATTGATGGATCAATAAGAAAATCGTTGTAAAAATAAGAACAGGCGGGGAAATCCGCGTCTAAGCTAGTCATTAGACACGAATTTCACGAATTAGCACGAAAAGAGAAAAAAGGAATTCAGCCACAGATAAGACGCAGATAAACACAGATTAGAATAAAACAGGGACAGACACTATTTTTAATTAGCGTCTGTCCCTTATTTGTACTCTAACTCCTGCCTACCCCTGCCTGTCGGCAGACAGGGAGGGATCTCACAGAGCTATAATATCAAGCAGCTCCACGGTGAAAATCAGTGTCTGATCAGGGCCTATGCTTGGCGGGGCATTTGGGCCGTAAGCCAATCCCGAAGGGATATAAAGTTCGTATTTGCTGCCAACTGTCATGAGCTGTAATCCTTCAGTCCACCCTTTGATCACTTGATCTAATCTAAACTCCGCCGGCTGATTGCGTTTGTATGAGCTGTCAAACTCTGTACCGTCAATCAAAGTGCCGCTGTAATGCACCTTGACTTTGTCTGTTGCCACAGGCTTAGCACCATCACCCTCGGTTATAACCTTGTACTGCAGACCGGAAGCGGTTTCCTTTAACGCCATCCTTCTCTTTATTGGCATCAAGAAAAAGCCTGGCCTTTCTTGACGGTTCTCAGCACCTGCAGCTTTCATCGCAATTTGTATTTTCTCCTGTGCCTTCTGTTGAAGAGCTGTCATGAATAAATTAATCTCGTCCTGTGACAGGGCAAGTTCGCCCCCCTTTGCCGTATCATTCAACCCTTTGGTAAACATTTCTACATCCACTTCCAATTCACTCTGCTTACTGAAACCGCCAATTTGAGTACCAAGTATATAGCTGAACTTTTGAGACTCCGACCACTTGGCAGAATCCTGCGCAACAGTAATACCT
This sequence comes from uncultured bacterium, assembly GCA_964010955.1. Lineage (GTDB taxonomy): Bacteria > Planctomycetota > Brocadiia > Brocadiales > Scalinduaceae > Scalindua. The sequence continues at coordinate 130 of CAXGMX010000167.1, read as the reverse complement.
GAAAAAACAGACAGCATTAAAACAGAAAACAGCATAATTCTTAGTTTCATAATAAACTCCTCAAACCAGTATTTTATAAATATAAAATATTATGCAGTATGATATCCAGATCAACGACTGGACGCAATAG
>CAXGMX010000166.1:0-4519 GCA_964010955.1 uncultured bacterium | reverse complement strand
TTATAAAAATAATTATTATTATTGCCCAGACTAATGATTCCATACCTGTTTCCTTTAGTTATGTATACATGATTGGCCTCTCTTCCCCGAACAAAAGGCGCCGAGGACTTTTCGAGAGGATTCCAATTCAAACTTTAGGCGCTTATTTATTGGCTATGTCTTCGGAGTATCTTCGCTTGTCTTAGAGATAGAGGTTCTCATTTCTGTATCTGCCTGAATATTTTTCAGGTGATAATAGTCCATTATACCGAGGTTACCCTCCCTGAAGGCCTGAGAAATTGCCTTAGGGACCTCTGCTTCCGCAAGAACTACCTTTGCCCGGTTTTCCTCTACTAAGGCCGTCATCTCCTGTGCCCTTGCTACAGCCATTGCCCTGCGTTTTTCTGCCTCAGCCTGTGCGACTATCTTGTCGGCTTCTGCCTGGTCTGCCTGGAGTTTGGCTCCTATATTATCGCCTACATCAATGTCAGCAATATCGATAGATAATATCTCAAATGCTGTACCGGAATCAAGCCCTTTTGCTAAAACCCCTTTTGATATTGAGTCAGGGTTTTCAAGTACCTTCTTGTGTGTTATTGCAGAGCCAATTGTAGTTACTATACCTTCGCCGACACGTGCAATTATGGTTTCTTCTGTCGCACCACCGACTAATCGTTCGATGTTTGCTCTTACCGTCACACGTGCCTTTGCCTTGAGCTGGATACCATCCATTGCGACTGCATCAATTGTTTGTCTTCCCTTAGTCGGGTCAGGGCAATCAATAACCTTGGGGTTAACGCTTGTTCTTACGGCATCAAGAACGTCCCTTCCTGCCAGGTCTATTGCGCAGGCCCTGTCGAATCCCAGTTCAATTTTTGCTTTGTCAGCAGCAATTAATGCCCTGATAACGTTAGGAACATTACCTCTCGCCAGGTAATGTGCTTCGAGCTGAGGAGTATCATAATCCAGCCCTGCCTTTTTGGCCATTATACGTGAATCAACAATAATCCTTGCGTTAACACGTCTGAAAGTCATTCCAATTAATTGTAAGAGAGCAACATTTGCGCCGGAAGCCAAAGCCTGTATATACAACCAACCATATTTAAATATTAAGAGAAGAAACAGGATCAGGAAAATGGCGCCAATAACAATTCCGATTGTTAAGACTTCCTTGGAAACGGCAAGTAAGGGTATATTTATCATATTCTCTCTCCTCATTATGTTTTTACTGGTTTTACAACTATTCTATTTCCCTTTACGTCTGTTACCTTAATCTTTGTGTTCTTTAATATCATTTCACCTTCTGAAATAACGTCTACTTTGTTACCCTTGATATTTGCAGTACCTGATGGCCTCAGTGTTGTAATGGCAACGCCTTCTGCTGATAATAAGCCTTCCAGCTCATCTCTGGCAGAGGAGAAACCCTCTTCCGAAGCTTTTACAGTAAATGTCCTGGTTAGTAGTTTATACCATATTATAAAAATATAGGAATAAAGCAAATGCCTATACCGAGCAGAATATGTCCCAGCAAATTTGACACGTATAAATAGGCGAATATTACACTTGCAATTACACATCCGGCACCGCAGATTCCGACTATTGCTCCCGGTATGAATAACTCTAAAGTTATCGCACACAAACCAATTATATATAATGTTATTATTCCTGATATACTCATAAAAAGTTTAAAGTGCCTAAAATTTGAAGTGAGCTAAAGTGCCTTCACCACTATTCTATTTCCTCTGATCTCTATTATCTCAACTGTTTGTCCTTTTTCAATAAATTCTCCATCAGTGACCACATCGAGTGTGTTATTGTTTACTTCGATTTTTCCTGTAGGGTGCAAAGCAGTTAATGCCATGCCTTTTGCGCCGGTTAAATCGCTTCCACCTGCCGGTTGAGAGGGGATAACAAAACCGCTTTGAGTGGTCTCTGAAGTTGTTAATACTAAACGATTAAATAATGGCATACCCGGCATAAATTTAAACATTAGGAAAATAGCAATCCCACTTCCAATAAGACTACACATTACGGTGAAAATATTCATTATTAATAGATCGACATCATAAGGAGTTCTCGGGATTGTAAAATCCTGAAATGATAGTATTGCGCCTATTAATATTAAAATAATCCCGGGTATTCCTGCAATACCAAAACCAGGTATAAAGAGTATTTCTACGGCTATCAGGACGATACCTACAAAAAATATAATAATTTCAGGCGTCTCTGCCAGGCCGACAAGATGTTTGCTTAAGAAAACGATTGCGAGGCAAAGAATCCCAACTATTCCGGGTAACCCAAAACCGGGGCTCTTGAACTCCATCCATAAGGCGGCTAATCCAATGCCGAGCAAGACAGGGGCTATTCTTCCTAAAAATCTGACCATTTCCTCAGACCAGTTTGTTTCTAATATATCAGGTGTAACGTTTTCTAAATTCAGTAATTTTAATAAACTATTACGATCTTCTACAATTTCTTTTGCAAATTGGTATTCATAAGCTTCTTTTGCATACATGGTGAGAAGCTTTCCCTCTTCGATTATCAACTTCTTGGACTTAAGCTTCTTTTTTCTTCGTCGTTCATTTCTTTTAATTCTCTACCTGAAATATAGAATCCGTCAGGTCTGTCTTCTGTAACTACATGGTAAACTTCTATTTCTTTTGTTACCATTGCCTCTGCAAGCAGAACAGGATACCCGTTTTTCTCTGCAAACTTTCTGAATTTTGTTCTCAGTACAGTTTGTATTTTCTCGCCTACGGTCTTGTAACCACCTTCAGATGATGGGACGATTGGTTCACAATCTCCTAATTCTGCCTGTGGAGCCATGTATATCTCATTGCATGAAATTGCTATCAGAGAACCTGCAGAAATAGCCTTTGTGGGAATGAATGCTATTGTTTTCGTATTCTTAATGTTGCTGATATGCTCTGATATCTCGAAGGCAGGTTCTAATTGGCCTCCATATGTGTCTAACTCAAAAATTATGAGGTTTGAGCCATTCTCTTTCGCAATTTCAACCCTTCTTGTGAGAGAATTGTAAATACCACCATCAATCATTCCACTCAGAGGTATGATTGAAACCTTACCGGTTAGAGTATTTTCCTTCGGAACTGTAGAATCTTTTGTGCCTTCTGCGTAAGCGGTTACCAGTTGTGTCAGTATGAAGTGAGTAATTAATAAAGAGAGGAAAATATTTATAAACTTCGTCATGATATATACTTACCAAAATTACCAATAGTATTAAAGACAATAAAATTTATTCATAAATTGGTAGTTGTGTCTCTATGGCATTTCTTAATCGAGGATACTGTTTGTCCTTATCTGACACAATAGGTACTTCGACAGGCCAATCAACTCCAATATCAGGGTCAGACCATAACACACCATATTCATCGTCCGGATTGTATAAATCTGTAGTCTTATACAATACATCTGCAGTTTCACTGGTAACACAGAAGCCATGAGCAAAACCTTCTGGTATGAAAATCTGCCGTTTGTTTTGATCGGAGAGGTATTCTCCCACACATTGGCCAAATGTAGGGGATCCCTGCCGTATATCAACGGCAACATCAAAGATTTCTCCTGTAATAACGTAAATCAATTTTCCCTGAGGATGTTTTAGTTGGTAGTGAAGGCCTCTCAAAGTCCCTTGTGTTGAATGTGAATAGTTGTCCTGTATAAAGGCATGATCTATACCCACTTCGGCATATTTATTCTGATGGAATGTTTCCATGAAAAAACCACGGGAATCTTTAAATACTTTTGGTTCAAGCAGCATAACCCCGGGAATATCTGTTTTGATATACTTTATAGACATCTTCTCTGTTCTTATCCTTATATAATTAATTCTTACCATGCAAATCAAGGTAAGTTTTTCACTTATTACGTGTCAATGAGAATTTTATCCGTAGTGTTCTTTAACCCAGGACAGGTATTCGCCGCTTTTAACCCGGTCTATCCAATCTGAGTTATCAAGGTACCATTGAATGGTTTTCTTGATACCTGACTCAAATGATTCTTCAGGTGACCAGCCAAGTGTAGATTTCAATTTGCTGAAATCTATTGCATACCTTCTATCATGGCCGGGTCTGTCCGTAACAAACGTAACCAATTCATTTCTTAGATGATTATCTGGCAATCTTTTGTGTTCATCTAGAATATCACATATCATCTTCACCAGTTTTTATGTTTTCCCGTTCATTACTGCCGCCGACATTATATGTTTCACCACGAATACCTTTCTTCATAATCATCCAGATTGCAGTGCAGTGGTCTCTAACATAAAGCCAGTCCCTGACATTCAGGCCATCTCCATAAACAGGCAAAGGGTTTCCGTCAAAAGCGTTGAGAATCATGAGGGGTATCATCTTTTCAGGAAACTGATAAGGCCCATAATTGTTGGAGCAATTGGATATGGTAATTGGCATGGCATAGGTTTTATGATATGCCCTCACCAGGTGGTCAGAAGCTGCCTTGGATGAAGCATAAGGACTATTAGGTTTATAGGGCGTATCTTCAGTAAAACAACCTTCTTTGCCCA
>CAXGMX010000165.1:0-4556 GCA_964010955.1 uncultured bacterium | reverse complement strand
AGAATATAGGTGCACAGCTGGTAAGGGAAGTTGCGTCTAAAACAAGTGACATTGCAGGCGACGGTACAACAACTTGCAACTATATTGTCTGAGGCAATATATACAGAAGGATTAAAGTGCCTTGTGGCTGGGTCGAATCCGGTTGGAATTAAACGTGGAATTGAGAAAGCCGTTGAAGCTGTTACAAATGAGCTTGTTAAGATGAGTATCAGCGTCTCAGGAAAAAAAGAAATAGAACAGGTGGGCACGATTGCGGCAAATAATGATCCGGAGATTGGAAAACAGATATCTGATGCCATGGAACAAGCTGGAAGGGATGGCGTTATAGCTGTTGAGGAAGGTAAGGGACTTGATACAACGGTGGAATTAGTTGAAGGAATGCAATTTGAGAAGGGATATCTATCTCCATATTTTATTACAGATACGGAGAAGTTGCAGGTTGTTTATGATGACCCGTATATTCTTGTCCATGAGAAGAAAATATCTTCTATCAAGGACCTCCTGCCTATAGTGGAAAAGGTATCACAATCAGGAAATCCGTTATTGATAATTGCTGATGATATGGAAGGAGACGCCCTTACAACTCTCGTAGTCAATAAGATGCGTGGAACATTGAAATGTGTGGTAGTAAAGGCACCTGAATTTGGAGATAAACGAAAGGCTATGCTCGAAGATATTGCTTCGTTAACGGGTGCTAATGCAATATTTGAAGATTTGGGGATGGGATTGGATACTCTTAAACTGTCTGATCTGGGCGGAGCAAAAAAAGTCGTTATAGACAAAAACTCAACAATGATAATAGAAGGTAGTGGCTCAAGAAAGGAAATTCAGGGTCGGGTCGAACAGATAAGAAATGAGATTGAGAATTCAACTTCAGATTATGATATAGAGAAATTGCAGGGTAGGCTGGCAAAATTTGCTGGCGGAATAGCGAAGATTAATGTTGGCGCTGCAACAGAGGCAGAGATGAAGGAAAAGAAGGCACGATTAGAGGATGCGATGCATGCTACTAAAGCTGCTGTTGAAGAAGGAATCCTGCCGGGAGGAGGAGTAGCACTTTTAAGGACAGAAAAGACCTTAAAAAAGGTAGAAGCAGAGCTTGATGAGGATGAAAAGGTTGGATTAAACATCATACGAAAGTCTCTGGAAGTACCGCTCAGGCAAATTGCAGATAATGCCGGTCTTAACGGGGTTTTAGTTGTTCAAAAGGTAAAGGAGTTAGAAGGTAACTCCGGTTTTGATGTTACCAGCGAGAAGTATACAGATTTGGTTAATGCAGGTGTGATAGATCCGACAAAGGTTGTAAGAACGGCGCTTCAAAATGCAGCAAGCATTGCGGGGTTGTTGCTGACGACAAATGCTATTGTTAGCGATGCTCCGGAAGAAGATGATAACGAGGGAAAGAAATAAAAAAGAAGTAGACGTTGAATTAATGTAAGAAATTTTATATTATAAAAGCCATCTTTGCAAGAGGATGGCTTTTTTCTTTTTAACTAACATTAGCGTCAGTATGATATGGACTTAAAACAATTGGGCAGGGAAATAATTGAGACTTCGTATAAAGAGGGAGAGTTTACTTTAAGCTCCGGCAGGAGTAGTACATATATATTCGACAAATACGCATTTGAAACCCGTCCAAAACTGTTGGATGCTATTGCAGAGTGCATGGAGAAGATGCTTAATAGTGATGTTTCGAGAATAGCCGGGATGGAATTGGGTGGTGTACCTCTTGCAACAGCACTTTCTCTCAAGACAGGCCTCCCTTTCGTTATTGTAAGAAAAGGTAAGAAAGGGTATGGTATTGATCGCTCAATAGAAGGAGACCTGATTTCTGAAGACAGGGTTGTTATTGTTGAGGACATTGCAACTACCGGTGCACAGGCATTATTAGTGGCAGAGGCTGTCGAGGAAGCAGGAGCAAAAGTATCGAGTATTCTTTATGTAGTTGATAGAGAAGAGGGAGCAAGGGAGGGAATTGAAAGCAAAGGCTATAAGTTTGAGGCGTTGTTTACAAAGTCAGGATTGGGTGTGGGATGAAAAAGAAAAATAGTAAATATGATAAATACCAGAGTCCGCTGGCCGAGAGATATGCCAGCGAAGAGATGAGCTATAATTTCTCAGATCAATTGAAATATAGTACGTGGCGAAAACTCTGGATTGTATTAGCGGAGACGCAGCGAACCCTTGGAATTAAGGCAATAACCAGAAAACAAATAGATGAAATGATAAAATTCCGTGACAAGATAAACTTTGATGCGGCAAGGAAGCATGAAATCAGGGTGAAGCATGATGTAATGGCACATGTTCATGCCTATGGAGATCAGTGTCCTGATGCAAGTCCTATAATTCATTTAGGTGCAACAAGTGCATACGTTCAGGATAATGCAGATTTGATACTGATTAAAAACGGCATGAGGATTCTGTTGAAAAAACTCGTTAATGTCATTGATGCACTTGTTGTGTTTGCCCATAAAAATAAAGATATGATTACCCTGGGTTACACACATTATCAGCCGGCTCAGCTTACGACCGTTGGAAAAAGGGCATGTCTGTGGATGCAGGACTTTATTCTTGATATAGAAGACCTGGAAAACCGGATTGAAAATTTAAGATTCAGAGGTGCTAAGGGTACTATAGGCACACAGAACAGCTTTATGGCCCTGTTTAATAATGACGAAAAGAAGGTGAAGCAACTTGACAGGCAGATATCAAAGAAAATGGGATTCGATAAAATCCTTCCTGTTGCTGGCCAGATTTATACCAGAAAGATTGACAGTCAGATTTCAGATGTTTTATCGGGTATTGCTCAATCCGCGCATAAGTTTGCAAATGATATCAGGTTGTTGCATAATTTAAGAGAAATTGAAGAACCATTTGGTAAAAAGCAAATAGGTTCCTCTGCCATGCCATATAAAAGAAACCCTATGCGTTGTGAAAGGGTGACGTCTTTGGCCCGGTACATAATCTGTGATAGTGTGAATACAGACCTTACGAGTGGGGCTCAGTGGTTTGAGAGGACACTTGATGATTCTGCAAACCGGCGGCTTGTACTACCGGAAATGTTTATTGCGACTGATGCAATGCTGGATATAGTTCTTGGTGTTGTCAGAGGCTTAACTGTTTATCCAAAGGTGATTGAGAGGCGTGTTAACGAGGAATTACCCTTTTTAGCCTCGGAAAGTATATTGATGGAAGCCGTTAAGGCAGGTGGAAACCGGCAGAAACTCCATGAAAAAATACGTAAATATTCAATGGAGACCATTACGCTTGTCAAAGAAAAAGGTGCGGGTAATGATTTTATGGAACGAATCAAAAGAGATGAAGATTTTGCAAAAATTAAAGACAAGTTAGCCGATATCTTAAATCCAAAGAATTTTATTGGCAGAGCACCCAAACAGGTGACTGAGTATATCACAGAAGTAGCTAAACCTTTGCTTAGAAAGTTCAAGAAACTACTTGGCATAAAGATTGAATTCAGGGTATGAAAATGGCGATAAGCTCAAATAAGGGATTAGGCTTTATTTTGATAACTAATAGGAAAATCTGCGAAGCAAAGCTTGCTGATATAATAAGTCAGGCCATTGATGGGGGAGTTGAAACCGTTCAATTGAGGGAAAAAGGCCTGAGCAGTGTTGAATTATATAATCTGGCAAGTGAGATGCGTAAAATAACAAGGGAAAAAGGTGCGAACCTGATAATTAATGACAGGGTTGATATAGCGCTTGCCGTTGATGCAGACGGTGTGCACCTTGGTTGGAAGTCTTTGGGTATAGGACTAGTTCGAAAGATGATAGGGCATGATAAGTTGATTGGTTTTTCTGCGCATAATCTACAGGAGGCAAAAAAAGGCAGAAGATTCAGGGGCAGATTACGTTACGGTCAGTCCAATATTTGATACAGTGTATAAAAATTATTTTGTAGAGCCGTTGGGGACTGAGAAAATAGGAAAGATCAAGGAGAAAATAGATATTCCGGTTATTGCGTTAGGTGGTATTAACGAAAACAACGTTAATGGTGTCCTGGAAAACGGTGCTTATGGTATCGCTGTTATATCCGCCATACTTCAATCTGAAGATCCCAGGCAATCTGCAAACAGGCTATACAAAGAGATTAAAAGGAATGAATCAAAATCAGAAGAGAAAATATTAACAGGGAGGGAAGATGCAGCTATTAACTAACTTGAAATTTGATGATAAAGGTCTTATACCGGCCGTTATTGTTAACGTAACTGATAACAGGGTTTTAACACTATGCTTTATGAATCAGGATGCCCTGGAGAAGACTATTGAAACAGGCAAAGTACATGTGTTTCGACGCTCAAAGAATAGATTAATGCTTAAGGGCGAGACTTCAGGTCATACACAGTTAGTAGAGGAGGTTTTCTTTGATTGTGAAGGCAAGTCACTCGTTATTAAGGTTAAACAAAAAGTTGCTGCCTGTCATGCCGGTTATGTGTCATGTTATTACAGAAAGTACAACGATAAAACCGATAATATCGAAATAATAGAGGAAAAGGTCTTTAATCCGGAAAAGACGTATTAAGGCACGACAATAGT
>CAXGMX010000164.1:0-4643 GCA_964010955.1 uncultured bacterium | reverse complement strand
AAATACCAAACAGAAAAGAGGTGTCGCAATGTCCCGAAGAACTCATAAAGGATATGAAGTCATTTACAGATCGCAGTGGGCGACGTTTTAGCTGCATCGGCTATGCAGGTAAAAAATACGAACCCACCATGATTTGGCAAGTACATAAAAAATGCCCAATCTGGTAAAGGTGAGTAGTTAGCTCCTGCTCCTCGCAAATATTCATCTGAGAAACTTTAGTAATGATATATTCTTAGACTTCTTCCTCAGCATCTATGTATAGTTTCTGCCTTATGTTCCTTCCCGGTTACGGGTTTTACCATAAGGTGGATTCGCCTGCCCGTCCGACAGAAGGAACGAATCCACCAAAAAAAGATCAATTTGAACGTTTACATTTAAACTAACACTCAACCTATTTGGGAACCTTTTCCCAGTCCGCAAGAAAACTCTTCAGTCCTGCATCTGTCAAGGGATGTTTTACTATATTGTTGAATACCGCAAATGGTATTGTCGCTATATCAGCACCCATAAGAGCGGCATCTCTTACATGTAATGGATTTCGAATACTGGCAACGATTATCTGCGTCTCAAAACCATAATTATCATAGATAGTCCGAATCTCATCAACTACTTCCATTCCCGTATGTCCTTTATCATCCAGTCTGCCGACAAACGGACTAACATAAGTACCCCCGGCCTTTGCTGCAAGCAAGGCTTGGTTTGATGAGAAGCACAAGGTAACATTTACCTTTATTCCTTCTGAGGTTAAGGCCTTGACTGCCTTAAGGCCATCCTTTATAAGCGGTACCTTGACGACTATGTTATCAGCTATTTTCGCCAACTCTCTTCCTTCTTTAATTATACCGTCAGTATCTACACTAACTACTTCGGCACTTACCGGGCCTTTTACAATTGAACATATCTCCTCTATGGTTTCCTTAAAAGGCCGTCCTGTTCTTGATATCAGTGTAGGGTTTGTTGTAACGCCGTCCAGGATCCCCAAACTCTCTGCCTCTCTTATCTCATTTACATCCGCTGTATCTATAAAAAATTGCATCCTATCTCCTTTCTAAGAAATGATTATTTTATCTTTGTTTCAATCCCTGCAGTAACAAGATATACATTATCTGCTTCTTTTGCAATTATTTGATTAGCATGGCCTGCAATATCACGAAATCTCCTCGAAATTACATTATCCGGTACGATTCCGTAACCAACTTCATTGGAGACTATTATAACATGAGAAGGTATCTTCTTACAAACAATACATAATTTGTTTATTGCATCAATTATGTACTCATCCCCTGCCTCTTCACTACCGCCAAGAAGCATATTTGTTACATAAAGGGTAATACAATCAATTAATACAACATCGAAGGCTCCATTAAGGTTTGAAACTGCCTTATCCAGCTCAAGGGGGGCTTCTACCGTTTCCCAGTCTGCGGGCCTATTCTTACGATGCTTTTGTATCCTCTCCAGCATCTCACCGTCATCGATCTGTGAAGCGTGCCCGGAATCTGCAGTCGCAATATAACAAACGTGCTTCTGCTTTTTAGCAAGTTTCATTGCAAATGCAGACTTGCCGCTTCTTGCACCGCCGATTATGAATGTTAATTCTGACATCTTAAAAACCTTATACCACAGATTACACAGATTTAAAAAAACAGTTTATAAGCCGACGTTAATTAGTGTAAATTCGTGTAATTAGTGTTTAAATAACCAGAAAGGAGAGTAAAACGGTTAATTCGCTTATCTCATTTGTTGCGCCAAGGGTATCACCTGTCATACCGCCAATTTTCTCTTTGGCATAAGTAACGAACAAAGCAACCACAATGAACACTATAAAGAATATAAGAATTCCCGTAATTCCACAAAATAAAAATATAAGTATACCCGGTAAGATCGAGGAAAATAAAGCATGTCTTATTTTGACGTTTTCAATAATTATTTTCCCAGTACCTCCTTCATCTCTGGCATAGCTTGATAGCGCTGCGCCCAGTACTTGAGACCAGCGACCAATAGCACACATAAAGAGAAGCACTTTACCTTTTTCACAAGCATTAAGATACAAGGGGTTCATATCCTTTATTATCTCGTAGTCAGAAATAAAGGATAGTGCAGCCACAGCTCCCGGATCAATTGAAACAATGCAAATATATTTCAGGCCTACAGTACATATAAGACATAATGCACCATAGCTCCCCGTCCGGCTGTCCCGCATTATGTCGAGCCTTTTTTCCCTGGTACTCCCTCCAAATAAACCATCACAGGTATCTGCAAAACCATCGAGGTGAAAACCACCCGTCATAACAATATAGACTATCAGAATTACGGCATCGGCAACCAGATGTGGAAAGAACCAGGTTGCGGGGAAATAAATAAATGTCAGTACAACCCCAATCAACAAGCCAATTATGGGAAACCAGAACACTACATTCCCAATCTTTGGCTCTCTCTCACGCCATCTCTTGCCTGTTGGAAGAATTGTCAGGAAATTGAGTCCCCAGAGAAAATCCTTCAAATCATGTTTCCTTTTTAATAAGCTTAATAATAAAACTCTCTATACCCCACTCTCGTGGGGATTCCAAGTTCAAGCACTGGAATCTCTGCCTAGGCGGATCTGCCTTTGGCACGACTTCCGAAAGGAAGGATATATGATACTAACTTATTTAATTACATCTCCCTCCATATACCACGGAATATCAATCCCCATACGGTCTAAGACAGTAGGTGTTACGTCCATTATTTTTAAACTGTCTCTCCTTTCGAAATGATATCCGTTATCACCACTCATAACAAATATCCCGTGCCGGGAGTGATTTGCATCATCTGCACCTGTATCATTCTCATTTGCCCAGACACTATTGTGCCCTACGCTGCCAATAGACCTCCAGGCTAAATCTCCGTAATAAACAATCAAGTCCGGCGGTATGTTTCTACATTCTGAATAGATTTCCTCCGGCTTAAATACCTTTGTATTTATCTTTTGTCCGGCCTGATCTCTCTGATCTTCAAGTGCTGCTATTAATTCATTTCTTACAAACTCATAATTCTGTTTAGGGATTATTCCATCAGGTTCACGATCTTTCACGTTAAAAAACAGACGCCCGTAGTAGCCTCCTTCACCCCAGACCCTGGTATTGCCCCAGTCAATCATTTCTTTACTGATTTGAGTAATCTCATCAGGATAATGTATCAGCTTAAGGTATCCGTTATTTATCAGCCATTCATTTATACAGATTCCTCCTTCCATCATCATGGCACCGTGATCCGAAACTATTAAGACAAGGGTGTCTTCGTCCAATAACGCAAGAGTTTTACCTATTTCATCATCGATATATCTGTAATAGTCAAATATAACATTCTCATATTTATTGCCCGGCAGATACCTTGGATGCCTGTTATCAAAGAATCCCCAGAAGGCATGTTGTATCCTATCCGTTCCCATTTCCACCATCATCAGAAAATCCCAATCTTCATTTTGTATAAAGTGCCTTGTAAGTTTAAATCTCTTTCCTGTCATTTCATAAATCGTATTTAAAACCTGCTCCTTGTCTTCACCTCTGAAATCTTTTACGTCCAGGATATAGCCGTCTGAAACCCTTTCCACCTCATGCCTTAACCCGTCAGGATACGTAAACTGAGAATTTTTGTCCGGTGTAAGGAAACAGCTTATCATCAGTCCATTGTTAACAGGTTTGAGAGGGTATGTCAGTGGCACACCTATAACGATAGGCCTTTTACCATGCCTTGAAAGTATATCCCATATGGTTTCCTCCTTAACTGTGCTCGAATCAGCGAAACTTAAACCTTCATAATCATAATGGCGTCTGTTTCTGAAGCCATATATCCCCAGTTTACCGGGGTTAGTGCTTGTAACCATTGATACCCAGGCCGGACAGGTGATCGCAGGTATAGTGCTTTCCAGCTTGCCGGAAATCCCGTTTGATACAAGACGCTTTATATTAGGCAGGTAATCAAGCCACTTATCAAAAACCAGTTCCGGCGGAGCAGAATCCAGACCGAATATTATTACTTTACGTTTAGATGAAATCATAGTAAAAGTTCACCTTGCAGATTGAGCCAATTTATCAGAGGTAGTATTTTTCAGATCATAATCAAGATTGCCCAAACCAATTTTGTGGGCATGTTCAAGTTGTACAGTATAATCTATCTTTGGCCAGATATTCTTGAAATAATCTTTTCCCGTATGTTCGTTTATTAAGTCAACAGTCGCTTTTTTCAACAGCTACCGGGTCTCTGGAGACCACTATGCCGATATCAGAAATATCAGGTTCAAAAGGTTTGTCCATACAATCACAATGTTTAGTTATGTGTGTAAGGAAGTTAAAGAATGCCGCTTTTTGCTTCTTCTCTTCTAAAATGGCCAGACAATATTCTGCGACCTTTTTCTGTAAATTTGCAGCATCTTCGTCCCATGCAATCTTAACGGCATCGAATTGACAAACGGCAAGGCATTCTCCACAGCCGATACATATTTCAGGATCAATCACTGCCGTATCGGAAGTCATTGTAATTGCATCGGCAGGGCACCAGACCTGACAGACCTTACATGTGTACAATTCTTTTTAATAATCTGAGGTATTACTACCGGAGTGTTGAGCTAATTTGCCTCCCCTTGCAGACAGCCCCATACCTATATT
>CAXGMX010000163.1:0-4675 GCA_964010955.1 uncultured bacterium | reverse complement strand
GTTTCTTAAACATATAATATATACGTATAACTAAAACATTATTTACAACAAACTAGGTTTTAATTCAACAAAATGAAAATCAAATGTGATAAAGAAGCAATTAAAAAAGGGTTCCATGCCGTAGAAAGTGTTATATCCTGTACAAATAATAAATCCAATGCTTCAAAACGTTAAAATTAGTAGCAAAAGGTAAAACAATTGGAGCTTTCTACTACCGACCTGGAAGTTAGTGTAAGTTACACAGTAGGCTCAGTCGAAGTTATTAAACCGGGTAAGATGGTCGGGCCGGAAAATAAAATTGCATCAATAATAAAAGAATGGTCGGAAGATGACATAGAAATAACAGAAGAAGACAAGAAATGTGTAATAGAGGGGAAAAACAGCTATTTTAAAATTCTATGTTTAGATCCGGAAGAATTTCCAACGATACCCAAGTTTATAAATGAAGAATGTATAGAGATAGAAAAAGATATATTAGCAGAAATGATAAAGAAAACATCCTTTATTATATTAGGAGACAAGACAAGATTTGGTACTAACGGTGTATTTTTAGATATAAGTGGGAAGCATATAAAGATGGTTGCAAATGATGGTCGAAGATTAGCTGAAGTGAAGAAAAAGATAAATAATCCTGAAAGTATTAAAGGAAGTTGCATAATTCCCATAAAGGGCGTTTCACAGATACTCAGGATAATAAGTGAGCAAGAAAATGCGGTAAAGTTAAGGGTAGAAAAGAAACGTATACTTGTAAAAACAGAAAACGCTACGCTGTGTTCACAATTGTTGGAGGGACAATACCCAAAGTATGAGGAAGTAATACCGTCTAATCTTGACAAGCATGCGAGTCTTAATAGAAACGAATTTACCACTGCAATTCGCAGGGGATCTATTATGACAACGGACGAGTATAAACTGTTGAAGTTTAAGTTTGCTGGTAAAACACTTGAGATAAGTTGTACATCGCCGGATGTGGGCGAGGCAAAGACCGTTGTACCGGTAAAATATTCCGGGGAAGAGTTGGAAATAGGGCTAAACCCGGATTTTGTGCTGGATTTCCTTAAGAATGTTAATACAGAGGATGTCAAGCTGGATATGAAGGACCCAGGAACCGCAGGTGTATTTAAAGCCGGGGGAGGGTGTACTTACGTGATAATGCCCATGAATTTAGGAGAAGAGAGAACAACGTGAGAGAACAGTTTGGAAGAAATAGAACAGCAGAAAAAAATTGGGCGATATGCTGCAGGACACCGTGACCTCTGTCAAAAAAGTGAGAAGCAGAAATAAAAGCCTGAGAGAAAAGTGGAAAAAGGCTGTAGGAGAGGACATATCAAGCCACACAGAAGTGAGAATGATTAAAAGCGGGGTTCTTTATGTAGAGGTGGACTCGGCGACGTGGTTACACCATGTTTCTACTTTCAAAAAAGAGGAACTGCTGACATCCATGCAGAATGAATTTAAGAAAGGACACATCTCAGAGATAAAGTTTCGAGTAGGTGTCTTTTAGAAAAGATATTGGAGTTTTAATATAATGAGCGAAATAGAAAAATATGATGCAACGTCTATAAAGGTTTTAGGCGGTATAGAGGCCGTCAGAAAAAGACCGGCAATGTACATTGGAGATACGTCGCAGAAGGGCTTGCACCACCTAATAGAGGAGGTAGTAGGAAATAGCGTAGACGAGGCGATGGGCGGACATTGCGAAAATATTTCGGTTAAATTAAATATTGATGGAAGTGTTATGGTACTGGATGATGGAAGAGGCATTCCGGTAGACGAACACGAAGAGATGAAGAAACCGGCACTGGAGGTGGTGATGACTACGCTGCATGCTGGTGGTAAGTTTGAGAGCAAAAGCTACAAGGTTTCAGGGGGTTTACATGGTGTGGGGGTTTCTGTAGTAAATGCACTCAGTGAGTGGTTGGAGGTAGAGGTAAGAAGAGGTGGCTGTATGTATGTACAACGGTACGAATGTGGTTTGCCAAAAACAGGCCTCGAAGAAAGAGGTGCAACGAAGAAGAGGGGCACGAAGATTATTTTTAAACCAGACCGTACTATATTCGAGGACGTAGAGATTTCTTTTGATGTTGTGAAAAAAAGAGTTAGAGAGCTTGTCATTTCTCAACAAGGGCCTTTGTATTACTATTGTCGACGAAAGGACTGATGTTGAAGAACAGTTTAAGTATGATGGGGGATTAAAGATATTTGTGGAGGAATTAAACAGGGGAAAAGAGCTGATACACAAAGATGTTATACACTTTGAAGGTAATGAAAAAGGGCGTATCAGTAGAGTGTGCAATGCAGTATAACGATGGTTATAACGAAAAAGTTTTTTCCTTTGCTAATAATATAAATACAATAGAAGGAGGAACGCATCTGAGCGGTTTCAAGACGGCACTTACAAGAACATGGAATGCATATGCGAAGAACTCCAAGCTGTTTAAAGACGATAAAGCACCCACAGGAGACGACTATAGGGAAGGGCTTACAGCAATTATCAGCGTAAAAGTTCCGGAACCGCAATTCGAAGGACAGACTAAGACGAAACTGGGAAATAGAGAAGTTCAGGGCTTGGTGGAAGCATTGGCAAATGTGCACTTGAACACATATTGTGAGGAAAATCCTAAGTCTGCCAAGGCGATAGTAAACAAAGCGCTAGAGGCCTCCAGGGCGCGGGAGGCGGCCAGGAAAGCGAGAGAACTGACAAGAAGGAAAGGTGCCTTGACAGGAGGAGATTTACCGGGGAAACTTGCAGATTGTTCCAGTGATGATGTAGAGACTACGGAATTATTTATAGTAGAAGGAATATCTGCTTGGCGGAACGGCTAAGCAAGGCAGAGATAGAAGAAATCAGGCGATTTTACCACTGAAAGGCGTAATACTGAATGTAGAAAAAGCAAGAGTCGAAAAAATGCTTAACAACGAGGAGATTAGAACGCTTATAAGTGCTATTGGCACAGGCATAGGGATGGAAGAATTTGATCCGGAGAAACTAAGATATGGCAAGGTAGTTATAATGACCGATGCAGATGTTGATGGCGCGCATATTAGAACCCTTCTGTTAACGTTTTTCTTCAGACAAATGCAGGAATTAATTGACAGGGGGAATATTTTTATAGCTCAGCCGCCGCTTTATAAAGTTAAGAAGAAAAAGAAACAGGGGTATCTATTTGACGATAAAGAATTGCAGGAGTCTCTGATCCGCATGGGTACAGATGACGCAGTCGTCGAGACATGACAAAAAAAAGCCTGTAAAACTAACAGGAGAAAAATTAAGGAAATTCCTGAAGTTACTGGAAAAAATGGAAGAATATGTGTGGCATTTGTAAAGAAAAAGCAGCAGAGTAAAATAGGCATATCATTTCAAGAATATCTGGGGAAAAAACGTAATGGAAATTATCCCATGTTTAAAGCCGTTTGTGATGGACAGGAAAAATACTTATATTCCGACGAGGAATTAAATGATTTAATAAAACAGCAGCAGAAGGTAAAAGAAAAGATGTTGAGGTGGAGGATGCGGATGTAGCGAAGGATGAGGTCGGCAAGGATTCAATTGAGAGGCTGGAGTTTTCAGAAAGCAGGGAAATAGAAAATACAGTAAGAATGATAGAAAAAGAGGGATTTAGCGCAGAAGACTTCTTTAAAGAATCAGAAAACGGTAAACCCCCAGGGCAAATCTGATATATGAAGATACCACACAGGAGATATACTCATTAAGCGAACTTTTTACCAAAGATAAAGGAAGCCGGGAAGAAAGGTCTCGACATCCAGCGGTATAAGGGCCTTGGAGAGATGAACGCAGAGGAGTTGGCGGTAACGACCATGAATCCCGAATCAAGAACACTGTTAAAGGTAAAAATTGAAGATGCCATAAAAGCAGATGAGACATTCACTGTATTATCCGGCAAGGATGTACAGCGAAGACGCGAATATATAGAAACTCATGCGCTGGATGTCAAAAATCTGGATGTGTAATATGTGGCAGGTTTTTGGTTTAAGAAGCAGTATTATTTTTTTCATCCCACTGTCCGGTAAAGACGAACTCTGCAGGACCGGTCATGTAGGTTTTGTTATCCTCTGTCCATTCAACCTTTAACTCCCCGCCTGGAAGCTGAGCATATACAACTCTTTCGGTTAATTTATTCAAAACACATGCAACACCGGTAGCAACCGCTCCCGTTCCGCAGGCTAATGTTTCACCCGAACCTCTTTCCCAGGTGCGCATTTTTAATTTTGTTTTTGGACACTTGCTGTACAAAATGGGCATTTATTCTTTCAGGAAAAAGCTCATGATTTTCAATTGCTTTGCCAACAACGTCTAACTGTACCGAGGCAACATCATCAACAAAGGTTATGCAGTGAGGGTTGCCTATAGAAACACACGTGATATTTAAAGTTTCACCGCCTACCTGAAGCGGTTCATTTATTACCTGTGTGTTTTCGCCTGACATTGGTATTTCGCTTCTAAACAACCGGGGAGTTCCCATTTCCACCTTCACCTGAGAAACATTGTTGTTTGAAACGGTCAACTCTATTGCCTTCAACCCTGCAGATGTTTCAATCGTCATTCTGTCGCTTCTCTTTAATCCCGATTCATATAAATATTTGGCTACACACCTTATGCCGTTGCCGCACATCTGTGCTTCGCTGCCATCTGCATTAAAAATACGCATCCTGG
>CAXGMX010000162.1:0-4699 GCA_964010955.1 uncultured bacterium | reverse complement strand
ATATCAGATATAGACGGCAGGGTAAACGTTGAGGGGGGGACGAAACTGACAATCAGAAATCTTAATGGAACATACTGTGGCGGCAGGATAAATGGCTCGGTAGAGGCAAACATAACATCACCAGACGGAGAATACTCCGGAAAATTCAATTATGATAAATTATCTTTAAAGGAATTAATGAAGAGCTTTGTAAAAGAAACGAAAACAACATCCAAAGAAAAACAGCAGAAAGTAAAGAAGACCTTTAGGAAAACGAATAGTAAAAGAGCAACAACCAAAGTAGCACCACAAAAGCTTTCTGTAGAACAAAATTGGACAGGGGTATGTGAAGGAAATATTGAGCTTCAAGGCGAAGGTAATGATATAAAGAATTTTACTGCAGAAGGTAGTGTTGAATTACGAGAAGGTCAGCTTGCTGAAGTACCGGTATTATTGAGCATTTTAAAACTCTTGAATCTGTCCTTACCAAAAAAGAGTCATTTCATACTGCAAAATTAAAATATTCAGTGAAAGACAAAGTCGTAAATATTGAAGAGTTAGAGGTGTTTAGTGATTCTGTTGAATTGGGTTGTGTTGGAACGGTAGGCTTTGATAGCACAGTTGATTTAACTGTAATAGCAGGTTTAAGCCAAGAGACTTTTTCACAGATACCATTTGTTGGTGGATTAATGGATTTTGTGGTTGGCGGTGTCAGAAAGAAACTGACAAAGGTACAAATAACGGGAACACTCTCAAATCCAAATAGTAAAATGATTGGGCTCAAACCATTTACTGACCCTATAAAAAGAATTTTTGATGTACTGTCTCCTGCCGGAAAAACAAAAAAGAAGATGGGGAAAGAAAAATATTAAGACTAAGGGTGGTAAAAAAGCAAAGAGCCAGGCACGTTAGCGTTGGATAAAGATATACTGCATAAAAATTATATAACTATGACTAAGCTTGTCTTTTGGTAGTAATAATTTTTTTCCTGTTGACACAATCAGGATGCAACCAAAAATTTGATATGTTCTAAAACTATAGAATTGTGTATAATAAACTCCTGACTAGTAAGAGGAGAAAAATAGTAAACAGTATGAGTCAAAGTTATGAAACAGCAAGAAAAGAAACCTTTAAAGACCCAGTTTAACTTTCCAATCTGGTATATTCTCATTGCAGCTTTTGTCCTGATGAGTCTTTCTTCATACCTTTTTAATCCTGTAGTTGGAAACATATCTTATAGTGAGTTTAAGGAATTGGTTAGAGACGGCAGGATTGAGTCATGCCAGATTACATCCAGTCTTATAAAGGGGACCTTGAAGGTGGAAGACTATAGATCGGAAAAAAGAAGACTTTTGTCACGGCAAGAGTTGATGATCCCGAACTCGTTAAAGAACTTGAAGCTCAGGGCGTAAAATTTTCCGGAAACTATGAAAATACATGGTTACAACAGTTTCTGTTTGCATGGATAATACCTATTGGTATTTTCTTTCTCATATGGCGTTTTGTCTTTAAGAAAATGGGTCCCACAGGCAGTGTAATGTCATTTGGGAAGAGTAAGGGAAGAATTTATGCACAGGAAGATTTGAAATTCTCCTTTGATGATGTTGCAGGCATAGACGAGGCAAAAGAGGAATTACAGGAAGTAGTCGAATTCCTGAAAACACCTCATAAATTTACAAATCTGGGAGGAAGAATACCTAAAGGTGTGCTTCTGGTTGGCGCCCCGGGGACAGGTAAGACACTTCTGGCAAAGGCGGTTGCAGGAGAGGCAGGGGTGCCGTTCTTCAGTATAAGTGGTTCTGAATTTGTTGAGATGTTTGTGGGTGTTGGAGCCTCCAGAGTCAGAGACATGTTCGGCCAGGCAGCTCAAAAGGCACCGTGTATAATCTTTATTGACGAGCTTGACGCGATAGGTAAGACAAGAGGTTCAAACCCTGTTGGTGGGCATGACGAAAGAGAGCAAACTCTGAATCAGCTGCTTGTGGAGATGGATGGCTTTGATACTAATACTGGCGTAATAATCATGAGTGCCACAAACCGTCCGGAAACTCTTGATCCGGCCCTTCTCAGGCCTGGAAGATTTGATAGACAGGTTGTTGTTGACAGGCCGGATTTAAATGGCAGGGAAGCAATATTAGTAATTCATTCAAAAGGTGTAAAACTTGACGAAAATGTAGTCCTTAAATCTATCGCGGCAATGACACCAGGCTTTGTCGGGGCTGATTTAGCAAACATAATAAACGAGGCTGCATTACTCGCCGCCAGACGCAATAAAGATAACGTTGGTATGAATGAAATTGAAGAAGCCATAGAAAGGGTTATGGCCGGACTGGAAAAGAAGAAAAGATTGATAAACAAGAAGGAAAAAGGAATAGTAGCCCACCATGAATGCGGGCATGCACTGGTAGCGTCAACCTTAAAGACTGCAGACAAGGTAAAGAAAATCTCGATAATACCAAGAGGCGTTGCAGCATTGGGCTATACCCTTCAGCTACCCACTGAAGATAGATATATGATGACCAGAGAGGAACTGACGGATCGTATCTCAGTTTTGCTTGGTGGTAGAATTGCAGAGGAAATAATATTTGACGAGGTATCTACAGGAGCGCAAAACGATCTTGAGAAGGCATCGGACATAGCAAGAAGAATGGTCAAATATTATGGTATGAGTGATAAGCTGGGAATAGTTACCTTCGAGCCGGAAAATAAATCTGCTTTCATGGGTTGGGGTATGGGTTCCAATAAAGATTATAGCGAGGAAACTGCAAGGGATATAGACATAGAGGTTAAGAAGATTATTGATGATACCTACGCGAAAACCAGAGAGATATTAGAGAGACAGAAACCAATGCTTATTAAACTGTCAAAGATGTTGATGGAGAAAGAGGTGATAGAAGAGGAAGAGTTAAAGAAGATCCTGAATGATGAAATAGAAGAAAAACAGATGCAACTAAAGTCAACTAGTATTTGGTCATTACTGAGATGCGGCCTGTTTTTATGCCGCCATAATAAATATATTTCTGATCACTGGTTCTTATTCCAGTGAGAGTCTTGCAAATAAAGCCCTTTCCGATACTTTCATTTCTATAGTCAAGGATGCCAAAGCACCCGTTGTTAACATCCATACAACCAGGGTATTGAAGAAAAACACACCAAATAGAGGATTTAGGATTAAAGGTCAGGGTTCAGGCGTAATCTATAACAAGAAAGGTTATATCGTTACAAATAAACATGTGGTAAAGAATGCTGGTGAAATTGTCATCAGATTATATGATGGGAGTGAATATAAGGCAGAAGTTGTTGGTACAGATGAAAGGTCAGGCACAGCAGTATTAAAGATTGATGCTGAAGATCTAACACCGGCTAGATTTGGTAATTCCGATTCTCTGGAATTAGGAGAAATTGTTTTAGCGATAGGTAGCCCTCTCGGTTTAGGACAGACGGTTACAAGCGGTATAATTAGTGCGAAAGGAACATCAAACGTACAGGTTACGGGACTTGAAGATTTTGTACTAACAGATGCTACCATTAATCCAGATAGTTACGGTAGTCCACTCGTAAATCTTAACGGAGAAGTAGTAGGTATAAGCACTATACCGCCAAAACAAACAGCTGGTAATTCTGGAGTAAGCCTTGCAATTCCAATAAATGTGGTTAGAAAAGCAACTGAAGACCTGATCAAATATGGAAGGATTACCAGGGGTTGGTTAGGTGTTACTACCCAACCTGTTACAACAGAATTACAAGAAGTCCTCGGACTTAAGAACGATCTAGGCGCCCTCGTAAGTGGTGTAGAACCAAACTCTTCAGCAGCAAATGCCGGTATTAATAGTGGTGATGTAATAATCAAGTATAATGATAAAAAAAGTAAAAAACCTTACTTCATCTTAGAAGTCTCGTTAAAGGAACCGAAATCAAACAAAGAAGTGGAAATGGTAGTAGTAAGAGACGGTAAAGAACTAACCCTTAATACAACGATACAGGAATCAACAAAGGCTGAAACAGAAAGTAAAAAAGATTTATTTAAAAACCTAGGGAATGGTTGTACAAAATCTTACCGGTAAACTGGCAATCAAACTTGGATATGAAGGTGATGAAGGTGTGATTGTAACTAACATACAGAAGGGAAGTCCTGCATCTAAGGCGGGATTAAATAAAGGCGATCTTATAATTGAGGTTCAGCACAAGCCTGTTACAAGTGTTGATGGATTTCATCAGGCAATCTTGAAGATTCAACAAGAAGAGGATATATTGATGTTCATTAAGCGACAGAACAAAACATCTAAGTTTATTGTTTTGAAACAAAAGAAAGATGTATAATTCAAGTTAGTCCGTCGTCATGGATTTCTTGATATTAGCGTAGGGTGGGCATTGCCCACTAAAAACATTCTTCAATCATAATTAATGGTGCCATTGGAAAATAAATCTCCTGATGAAGTTAAGAGAATAGTAGAAGCCCTTTTGTTTGCCGTTCAAGAGCCTATTTCAGTACGTAAGATAAGTGAAATCGTTGAAGGTACTGAAGCGAAAGAGATTCGGGAAGTAATCCAACAATTGCGGGAAGAATATGACACCCATGACAGGGTATTCCAGATTGAAGAGATTGCAAACGGGTTTCAATTACTCTCACGCCCTGAATACCACGAATGGATATCAAAGATACGTAAAAAAAGTGGTGAAAGCAAGCTTTCACAACAGGCCCTGGAGACCCTGTCAATTA
>CAXGMX010000161.1:0-4739 GCA_964010955.1 uncultured bacterium | reverse complement strand
CATCGAGTATTACGATATGATTATTTACAGGGGTGATTGAAGGCACGGCAATGTCTTCAATATTATCAATACTTACACCGTATCTTCTTATGTGGAAATCAGACTTAATATCCTGATGGGCAAGATAACCCTTTCTGCCGTCAAGGGTTTCATCAGAAAAACCAACTCTTTTGCCGTCTACTCTCTCTTCTTCTGTATAGAATCCGTTAGCGGGATGGTCCAGCTTTTCAATTATTTTTTTGATGACCGTGGTCTTTCCTGAAGAGGGAGCACCTGTTAAGAAAATGTTTTTCTTGTTCATATAAAAAACTTATCAGGAATAAACCTGTCGGCAGTGTCCTGTTTCAGCCGCCTATCTTTATTTGTGATATGTTCAGCACTTCCATTTCATTCTCTACCAGATATCTTATCTGATCCTCTGCATCAAGCTCGTTCTCTGATTCTGCACTGATAATGAATACCTGCTCCCCCCTTTCTATTTCTCCCTCTACTTCTCCTATCTCAAACCCCACTCTTACTCTGAATTCGTACATTTTTCCTTTCTCCTTCTTAGAATATATTTATACATTTAAATTTTTCTATCCTTTTATCTATTTTTCAAATCATAAATCCGAAATCGTAATTCGCAAATCACAATATCATGTTCTAAATAAATCTTCAATATTCAATAGTCAATCTTCTACCCCTATTCTCCTCCCGAATCAGTAAAATCCAATGGTCCTTCCATGTCCTTATTAAAACTTTCATGGCATGCATCACATGACTCTATCAGATTATCAAATTCAAGATTTGCATTAATACGGTCTTGTCTTTTACTGCACATAATTAATTTATTTATGGCACTGTTAAATTTGTTGCCTAATACAGAAAACTCTTCTGAAACATGAGGATTCTCAATCATATACAGTGTAACACAACTGAAGCCTATACCTTCTTTGAGTTCATGAGTCCACATATCTATTTCAACCCAGTTATTGTTTCCCACCGCCCTTGACAGCCGCCTCATCGTTATAGCCGCCTTCTTCATGGCACCTGCCAGTGCGCTCTGTTCGGGCACGTTTGCCTGCAACTCTTCAACCTCTTCAACCCTTTCAACCCTGACTTCCTCAGACTTCTTACAGGAAGCAATGGTAATAAAAGCTCCCAGAATTAATGTCAAAATTATTAATGAATATTTCATTCTCTTACTCTTCCTTTTTGTCCCTACCTATTTCTCCCCATGTTCTTTTACCTCGAAGAATGTTACCTCTACCGGCATCTTCTCTTCCCCGCGCAATATCTCTATCCGGCAGGTATCCCCCGCTTTCTTCTGGCGAACATGGTAGATTACATCAAATACCTTACTGACACTCTCACCGTCCATTGACAGGATAATATCTCCGGCCTTCAGCCCGGCCTTCCCGGCAGGACTATTCTCCCGTACACTTTCAATAGCAACCTTCTGCTTCTGTTCCTCTTCTTTCTTGGCTTTCTCTTCTTTTTCTTCCTCTTCCTCTTCCTTTTCTTCGTAAGCTTTTCGGATTACAACACCCAGCATCACCTTTGGTTCTTTACTCTTGGCCAGCTCAACGACATTCACATAATCCGCAGGCTGGAGAGGTATATCACTTGCAAAGAGAGGATGATCACCTTCGGGCTTTAGATCCCTCAACTCGTAAGTTGTTATAGTAAGGTACGGAAGATGGTTGCTCCGGTACACCCTTTTGGGAACACCAAAATGATAGATGACATGCCCTCCCCCTATGAACACCAATAACTTCTTGTCTTCTCCCTCCGGAGAAGAGAGATATTTTGATATGCTGTCGGCCATAACATCTTCCCAGACGCACTGAATCAGATAAAACCTTTCGAAGGCATCACTCACATCGGTATCCCCATGTCCCTTCATTATCCTTTCCAGGTATCTCCTATGATAGATGTCGGTAGTATCTATTTCCGGCAGAGTCTTTCTCTCCTCCTCACTTAAACCCTCAATCCCGTTTCTGCTTATCTTTTTCTGGAACTCTCTCTTAATGTTCAGGGCAACAACCGGAATCTTATTGTCACGTACAAAATCCATTATACCCTTATAATGTTTATAATCATAGCCCCACTCATAATCCCAGTCTGTTGAAAACAGTAAATCCTTTTCACTGATCTCGCCGCCTGTCCATTTATCAAGAATATCCTGATGCGGCCTCTTAAACATCTCCATGCCTACCGCTATATTGCCGCCGTTTCTCTTATAAAATTCCTTGAGTACCTGAAGCTCTAATTCATGAGACTCTCTGTTTGAGTGTACTTCACCTACATAAAAGATCCTCGCCCCGTCAATGGAATCGGCAAACTGTGCAAAGGTTATCTTCTCACCGGTTGCAACATGGACAATATCCCCCGCGTTTATCTCAGCAGGAAAATTCCTCAACCTGTCGATTGTAACAATGTTTGTAATTGACCGGCACCCCATGCCCATTACAATAATTATAGCCATAAATAATAATTTTTATTTAACATTTGTTCTGATTAAAACAATAGGACACTCCCTCCAAACAAACCGGCAGGCAGGGATCAACGCAGATTAAAGGGATTAAGACTAAACGGAAAAAAGGGACAACGCTTATTTTATTCGGAGGCGAAGGGCTTTTAACTGAATCTTATGTAAGTCTATACCAGACCGTGTTTTTTGAAACAGTCGATATATCCCCTGTCTGTACCCTGAATGTGGCTGACGAACCAGACTTTCAAATGTTCCAGTATTTCGTGCGCAAGCATACTATCGCCTTTACCCACATCATCGAGAAAGGCTATTGTCTCAATGGTAAAATCCTGGTGTTCTTTCTTGTGTTGTTCATAATCCGGATAACCAGACTCCAGCATATAAGTCTCTTCAGTTGCAAAATGTGTTTGAGCAAAATCATTAATTTCTCTCAAGATTCCTATTATCTCTCCTGAATTGCCTTTGTGCCGACTTGCAGCAACCGCTTTATTGATAATGCCAATGAGTTTCTTATGCTCCTCATCAATCTTTGATATGCCCACGTTGTATTCGTCGTTCCATTTAATCATTTTTATAAATGAACACTTTCGTTATCTGTTAATTTATACTCAGGGTTAACATGAATGTTATTCTTTTATCCGTGAAAATCAGTGTCCTATCATTACGGATAGATCTCCATCTTTTCCCCGATCGCATAGAGCTTGCCGTCTGTTGAGGCTATATATATAGTCCCGTCCTTATCTATTGAGGCAGATGATTCTATGGCACCGCCTGTTTCTACATACCACTTCATGGTACCGTCCGGATTGACGGCGTAGAATTTTTTGTCCCGCGAACCCACATAAATAACGCCATTGGCATCAATTGCCGGTGAAGACATCACTGAATACTTCGTTTCGAACGTCCACTTAAGCGTACCATCAGGATTTATAGCGTAGAGGCGCCCGTCTCCGGAACCTATATATATAGTTCCGTCCAGCGCCAGTGCGGTGGATGAATCAATATCATATTCGGTCTTAAATTGCCATTTCAAGTGACCATCCGGATTAAGGGCGAAGAGATTCGCATCTTCAGAACCGAAATAGATAGTCCCATCATCACCAATAGAAGGAGATGATTCAAGCAGGTAATGCGTCCCGAATGACCACACTGCCTTGCCATCAGGCCTGAGGGCAAACATATAGTAATCTTCTGCACCGCAATAAACCATGCCATCGTTCCCTATCGCAGGAGAAGACCAAATGTGGTCCGCTGTCTTGTATTCCCACCTGTGCTTGCCCTCCGCATCCACGGCATGTACCCTGTTATCCCAGCCTCCAAAATAAAGCGAGCCGTCATCGCCTATTGCGGGAGACGAGATAATGCCTCCATTTGTCTTGTGTTTCCATTTCAGTTTGCCGTCCGGATAAAGCGCATAGAGGTATTTGTCCCATGAACCGAAATATATTACACCGTCAATATCAATTGCGGGAGTTGAATCCACTTCAGCCCCTGTCTCAAATTTCCATTTCAAAGTACCGTCCGGATTCAGGGCATAGAGATGCTTGTCCTGCGATCCGAAATATATAGTACCGTCTATGCCTATTACGGGAGATGATGATATTGGAGCCCCGGTCTGAAACGTCCACTTTATCTCATTTGTCTGAGTGCCCGCGTAAGAACTGCGTCCCGTATGATGAAGGTCATGACGATGCATCGGCCATGGTGTGTGCGCAACCCTTTCCCCGAAGTATTGCGAAGAAGTATCCTTTGCCTGCTCATCCGACCATACAGGCTGAGCGGAAACGTATAAAAGAATACCAAGAATCAGGAACACAAAAGACAGCGTATGTATATGTCTAAAAACAATCATGTTGTATATTGTCACAGAAAAATCCCCTTTCGGTTTTATTATTGTTTATATTTACAGAAGGAATGATGAAAGTCTGCAGATGGCTGTTACTTACAGAACGCCCTTTGTCGAGGGAACTTCATCAGTTCGTTCATCGATTCTCGTCGCCTTGTCAAGGGCCTTTGCCACACCTTTGAAAATCGCTTCTGCGATGTGATGTGCATTTTCGCCGTATGGAACATCTACATGGAGGTTAAGGCCTGCATTAACTGTAAATGCCTCCAGGAATTCCTTAATGAGTTCAGAATCAAAATCACCTATCTTCTTTGAATCCAGCTTTGCATTGAAGACAAGGGCCGGACGCCCGCTGATGTCAATAGCTATATTTGCCAGTGATTCCTGCATCGGTACGCTGACATTGGCAAAACGAGT
>CAXGMX010000160.1:0-4751 GCA_964010955.1 uncultured bacterium | reverse complement strand
AGCAGGAAATGTTATTGTTCCATCCTTATCTATAGTCATACCTTCAGGACCCTCTAATAGCTCCCACGTAAATTCCGGAGAACCAGTAGCCTGCACCCCATAAACATAGTCTTTACCGAGTACTGCTTCTGCAGGAGGTTCTGAAATTATTTTTTACAGGTAGTTCTTTTACGATAACATCCCATGACTGATGATATTCTCCTGCCTGGTTACGAGCCCCGAATCGAATTGAATATTCTCCAGCCTTGGGAATCGGCCAGCGAATAGTAGCTTCCTGGTTACGGGTTTTTGCAAAACCAAATTTAATTTGTGAATTGTCACATAAAAGTTCCATTGGTTGCGTCCCCGTGATCTTCACGTTTCCTGTAAATTCACTACCTGCAGGGATTGTGGAAGAAAATGTAATTTCGAAATAAGGCCTAACAATATGCTTTACGCGAAATGTCTGACTGTCCCTACCAAACCAATTTGAGGCAGTTATGGTCAATTCCCATAGACCACCCTGTTTTTCCTGCCATATTATTTTCCCGGTCTCAGGATCAATAGAAATATCCGATTTTCGAACACTAGACCTAGATTTAGCATTAAGACTCCAGGTAACAGAGTTATTAAACCTGACAGCAGGTTGGTATGGAAACTTTTCTCCATCAATAAGAAGAACGGCTTCTTCATTCTTATCCAGAGTTGGTTTCGAAGTGATCTTTGGTGAGAAACATAAATAAATCAGGAATATGACTAATATAGCCAGTACTGTGATTATGTATTTAGTCAGTATTCTGGATCTCATTCTTACGGACAGGAATAATAACGCTGCAAATACAGAAGGAAGTCAGAAAACAAATTGATGCATCATGACTTATGTTCAGCTTCTTTCAAGAATATTTAAACCGATTATTGACGGTTACACTACAATCACCTGTCGACATCCAGATAGGCAAAAAGTTCTCTATTCTATATCTGATTTCTGGATAAGAATAGAATAGCCGTCCTTATTACCTTTCAATCTCCAACTGACTTCCTTATCCTTTTTAAATACAGTATCTACATCAATCTCATTATCCACCACTGCGACCTTAAAAAGCGTCTGATAAACTGCAGCTAACAAATCCCTGGGTAAGGTTACCTGAAGACTTCCTGATGGAATTCCCATAGCACCACAGTAATCATCAAGTAACTTCCTACCCGTATCATTTGTTTCCAGGACGACAAGCTCATCTCCCGCCTTACTCGGGGACTTAGTTATTTTCGGCCCGAGGTTTGCACCAACACCGCCCAATACAACCCCCCCATCTTTCAGAAAGCGGCCACCAAGATCCCAGATAGCATGCATTTCACCTACAGGATCTTTATCAGAAAAGCTATAGACACAGGCCGGGCTTCTGTTCTTATACCTATGTTCATAAGTAGAATTAAAACCTAATTGATTGTCAATATGACTCAAACCATAGACACTTACGGCATTTTCCAGTTTATACTCAAACGGCTCACTCAAATCTTCAAAGTCGGCATTAACTGTCTTGGAGATTTGCACAGGCCAGGATGTTTTTTCCATTTTTAAATCAATCTGTTTTTTGTCACCCCCCGCAAGCACGAGACCAAATGACCCTTCCCTGAAGTCTTCAGGAATTTCACTAATCATTAACTTAATACCATCACCTTCTTTTGTTACGACAGGCTTTATCCAATCACTTATTTTATTATCATCAATAGTAATGTCAGTTTCTTTAAAACTGCCCTCAATAAGAATGGGCCCTAATGATAAGTTCTGTGAATCCTGTGACAATTCAAAAACTAACGGTTCAGAGTCTTTGAAATAAACAGGAGGTGGAGGGGGAGGTGGTGGTGCACCTGACCCTTCATCCTGACCGGACGCTGACTCAGTATCTCCTGCTCCTTGAGTCTCGCCAACCACATCAGTCTTTTTGGTTTCTTCAGTTTCCTTAGTTGGTGGTACTAGGTCAACATCCTTAAATACGACTATAAGAATAAATGCAATAAATATTACTGTTATTATTATCGCAATCCAATGCCTTTTCATTATTCTATTCCTTTAGATCCTTTAGAACTTCTTCGTACGCTAAACGTACTGTTTTCGAATCACCTTTAATTTCAGAACCTTTTATAAGAAATGCTACTTTCATTACGTCCTGATAAAGATAATTCCCTGGCGCATGTATAACAAATACATTTTCATTTCTCTCTTTGTCCCTGATCTTTAAATTTAATTTTTCTGCAAGCCGTTCATATTCAAGTTTAGTTTTCAGGTCATCATCTATCGTAAAATACACACTACCATTTTTATGCCTGTTCACTCCTACATTAATGATGTCTTCTGGAGGAATTTCCGAATTGTCTTCCTGATTGTTAAGATTCTCTTCTGTTACAAATCTCTCAACATTGTCAACCTTTACGCTTTTCAGGTAGCTCACATAGCCCATGAGCACGAATGAGATAAGCACCATAGCAAAAGAAAGAAACATCCAGAAGTCCTCAAAGCTGGATACACCAGCCGTAGAACTCATAAGAACTTGTTCCTGGGATAATTCACT
Organism: uncultured bacterium; assembly: GCA_964010955.1. Lineage (GTDB taxonomy): Bacteria > Planctomycetota > Brocadiia > Brocadiales > Scalinduaceae > Scalindua. The sequence goes on along the minus strand of CAXGMX010000160.1, from coordinate 2,202 downwards.
TTCCCTAATCTTCATTGTTGTATTGCATACAATACCATTGAAATTTAACCCTTTTTATCTCAGCTTTGTCCGCACTTATCATACCGGACAAATTCAAGCTGTTTACTCAGAACTCTTTTGAGGTGAACCGATATCCTTCTCTTCATGCTCTTCTGTTTTATGTGAGTCTTTCGGAATATATACTAAATCTGGTTCTTCAGCATGAATATTAATTGATGCTGTCTTTGACTGTATAGAGAACTGCTCAACAATATCAAATATATTATATTTCAATTGGATTAATTCTGTAGTCAATATCGACATTTCTCTTTGAGCTTTAAGACTGCACCACAAATCTAAAGCTATCTTGAAGACAATAGCCAGGATGGTGGTCCACAAGGCCATTCCAAAATTTTTCATCAACTCATTCATTACAAGCTGCATATTAGGATTTTGGAAATCTGCACCAACAAATGCACAAAACATACCAATAAGGGTTCCAAAGAGCCCTACAGCAGGCAGGATTGATGACAGGCTCCTAGCTTTATCAATGCGTTCCCGTATTTCCGCTATAGAAGCAAATTCGACAGAAAGAGCTTGCAAAGAGAGCTGATTATCCAGATTTTGGATTGGACGCGAAATAAACCGCCGAATCAAATCGTATAAGAGGCCATGCTTATGTTTATCTTCTTTATCAACAGGCACTCTTGATGCCAGGCCTTCAACAAGTTTATCACTTTCTGTTGTATTTGAGCGCCCCTCGTATAATCTCTCCACAAGTTCGGCAGAATTCGGATGCGCCAACACATCCTTTAACTTATTGGAAAAACCCCTTGAACAGCCGTATATTACCAACTTGTCCAGAGCTCTACCAATGTGCCAAAACGAAAAACCTGTTATTATCAATATTGCAGCGAGAATTACAGGGTTTACAGTCGTTCCAATCGACACAAAGACATTCGCACCGATAAAATACATTTTATACCTTTCCTGTGGGAAACTTTTTTGTATGAATATACGTTATCACGTTAAGTAATGTGGATAACTTAGAATATTTTACTTTATAAAGGCATCCCGAAACGAATGGTATTGCTAAATACCGTAAATGGTATTCAAAGGCTGCTACTATATAATTCCTTTACCTGTCTCTTTTTCTCACTGTCATAAGAAGCTACGTCTTTTGCAATCATCCCGTATTTACCCTTCTTGAGAAAAATGACAAATTTAAACTTCGGTGACATATATTTCAAAACTCTTGCCTGGTTTTTCACTCAGATCATTTAAGATATTTATACGCTTTATCATACTCTTCCTTTTTTAAATTGCGAGTAAAGGAGCATATCATTAAGTTCACCAACAGTTGCCAGGTACATCCTTAAATTGCATATGATCCATAATCTTATAAAGTTTACCTTCATCAAGCCTTCCCAGCCGCAGGCCAACCCTCACCAGGTTAAAAGCCAACTTCTCAGTTTCAAGATTGTCGTAAGACTGCCTCAGGAAATCATACCCCTTCTCCATGGTGCTTCTATCATGCCAATTTATCAAAAGGATGTAAGCGTAAAGGAGACTTATAGAGTCCTTATCACTGTACTTTTCCCGGGCTTCCCTTAAATCCCTTTCGACATCGTATGTCTTACCATTTTTAATCTTTGTTAATGCCTTCCCCAAAGTTCTCTTATAAGTGCCGCTAACAATTTTCGTTGGCTTCTTTCCTTCATTTATTCTGGCCCACATTTTATCGGACGGCTTGGTAAGAAAATACTCAATCTTATTCTCATTAAGTTTTTCTTCTAATGCCTTAAACAGTTTCGGGTTCGTGAGCATCTTTGCTGCAACCTCTTCCGTTCTTGACAGGAATAATGTTTCATCAGGTACGGCTTTTTTCTCTTCTGAGTCCCAGTATTTTCTATATTCATCTATTTCAGAACTTAAACCCTCAAGGTCATCCAGAGCATTTTTGGACCGTGGTGCCAGCTTATGTTTGTCTATACGCTCACCTGATTCTTTTATAACCCTCTCAACTCTTCTGTTTATTATCTGAACTTGTTTCAATGTGGTTACAGGAAAATTCTTCTCATAGTAATTAATTGCCCCGGAGAGTGCTTTCCCCAATTGAGAAAAGTATTCATCTCCTTTGTATTCACCTGAGGTAATGTCATCCATCATTTGTTTGAATTGCTTCTCAGTATTTACCTCAATATCACTCCGCAACTTATTAAT
>CAXGMX010000159.1:0-4765 GCA_964010955.1 uncultured bacterium | reverse complement strand
ATAAATTTTGTTCAATCTGTATAAATTATGACTTCTTTTATTCCACCGGAAAAAATATCTGAGATTCAAAGATCCTTAAACATAATAGATATTGTTTCTGACTATATTTCACTTAAGCAAACAGGAAGAAACTTTCTTGGTTTGTGCCCTTTTCATCATGAGAAAACTCCGTCTTTTACCGTTAATGTTGAAAAGCAGATATATAAGTGTTTTGGATGCGGAGAGGGAGGTACAGTCTTCAACTTTTTGATGAAACAAGAGGCTTTGACTTTTCCAGAAGCAGTTAAAATGCTTGCTGAAAAGGTGAATATCAGGATTGAGACTTTCAATACAAAGAAAAGTCTCAGGGAACAAGTACATTGTATGAAGTGAATGAAAAAGCAACACGCTTCTTCACCGATATGTTGTCGAAAACTAAGGATGGTAAACGATCAAGAGATTACGTTTCAAGTAGATTGATAAATGACGATTCGATAAGGAAATTCAGGCTGGGATATGCTCCTAATCGATGGGATTCGGTAGTAAACAAATCAAAAGAGTGGGGTGTTAATACGCAGATACTTGAAAAGGCAGGACTCGTTATAAGTAAGCAGGACAAGGCTTGTTACGACCGCTTCCGCAATAGATTAATGTTTCCAATCTTTGATTCTCAAAACAGGCCTGTAGGGTTTGGAGCAAGGGCTCTGGACGAATCTTTGCCTAAATACCTTAACTCTCCAGAAACACCGGTTTTTAATAAAAGCAAGACTCTTTACGGAATTAATCTGGCGAAAGAGTCTATGAACAGGAATCGTAAGGTGTTGCTTATGGAGGGTTACACAGACGTTATAATGGCGCATCAACATGGAATAGATTGGTCAGTTGCGGCACTCGGCACTGCATTAACACGTGAACATGTAAGGTTTCTAAGACGTTATTGTGACAGAGCCATTCTTGTTTTTGATGCAGATACCGCAGGGCAGAAATCTTCTGAAAGAAATCTGAACATCTTTATAGAAGAAGATTTTGATGTAAACGTTGTTCTCTTGCCCAAGAATTATGACCCATATGACTTTCTTGTTAAAAATGGTAAGCAGAGTTTTCTGGAACAGGTGGAAAATGCGTACGATTTCTTCAGCTTTAAAATAAAACTTTCGGAAACAAAATGGGATATGGCTTCAGTTTCCGGCAGAACATCAGCAATTGACGATATTCTATCAACGGCTATGAAAATCCCTAATTTTGTAAAGCGTGAATTAGCTATTAAGAAAGTTGCTGAAGAAATGTCTATAGAGGAAAATATCCTGCGTGATCACTTATCTAAGTTCAAAGCCTTGAAAAGCGGTCAAATCAATAGAAACAAATTGTATGATCAGAAAGCTGCCAATTTAAACAAATCAAAATCAGGCGATTATCAGGTGGAAATGACCATCTTGCACATCATGATTAACAGGAATGATTTAATAAAAAGGTTGAGACAGATATAAGTTTGGATAGTTTCAGAAATAAAGAAATTCAGAGTATTGTGGAAAGAATATCTGAGATTTATTCTCAAAAAGGACAGGTAACATTAAACGATATTTCCCCCATGCTAAATACCTCTGAAATAAGCAGGGATTTAGTTGATATAATCTCTAAACAGGAATCTATAGAAAAAGATCCTGTCTCTGGCCAAACTGATAGTAATGAAAAAACGCTTAGAGAATGTATTCAATTTATTAAAAAGAGGGAAAGCAGAAAAAGCAGGGAACAAGCAAGAAAGAAAATGTTAGGCCTGGATGGGTCAAAAAAATGCGAACAGGAAGTTGATCAATTGCTTACAGGATATCACAAAGAAAATATTGCTTTTCATGCTTTAAAGAAATCTTGATAGAAAAACTTTTAGTTTTTATTAAAATAGGAGACTCTTGAATGGAAAAACGAGTCAAAAAATTAAGACGCTTGTACTAAAGGGTAAGGAAAAGGGATTTTTAACTTACGAAGAGTTAAATAATATCTTGCCGGATGACACCCTGGTCAGACCTGAAAAGATTGATGAAATATTGATGATGCTGGACGAGCTGGGTATCGATCTTATTGAGGAAGCAGAGATAGAGACTCGCGACACGGCAGATACAGAAGAAGGCGACGAATTAAAGCAGGATTCAAAGGCACCAGCAGCTGTAGGTGCTTCAGAGAAGATTGATGACCCAATAAGGATGTATTTAACACAGATGGGGGTGATTCCTCTATTATCACGGGAGGAAGAGATATCGTTAGCCAAGAAAATAGAGATGACCCGGAAGGTCTTTCATAGAAAAATACTTAAATCAGACTATTCGCAGGAAGTTTGTTTAAAGATTTTAGAGGATATCACTAATGGCGAGTTACCTTTTGACCGTACTTTGGCAGTTAATGTTGAACACGAAAATTACAAGGAAAGACTTCTGAGGCAATTTCCGGTACACGCAAAAGCATTAAAAACAATCTTAAAGAAAAACAGAGAAGACTATGGCCATTTAAAACTGAAAAGGACTTCTGCAAAGAACAGGTATAGACTCTTCAAAAACATTAGAAGCCGCCAGAGAAAAGGTTCTTCAATTATTGAAGATCTAAACATTCGTACTAAAAAACTACAACCAATAGTGAAGCACTTACAGGAAATCTCTTCTGAAATGAATAATATCAAGAAACAGATGGTGTTACATAAGAAGCGTGACAAGACGAATGGTAAACTGCGAGACTTAAAATCCAGGCTGAGCGAATTTGAGGATATGGCGCATGAGACTCCTGAAAGGTTGAAACAACGTGTTGCAACTATCGAAAAGGTTTATAAAGAACATGAAATTGCCAAGCGTAAACTTTCCAGCGCCAATCTCAGATTGGTAGTAAGTATTGCAAAAAAATACAGAAATCGTGGCCTGAGCTTTCTTGACCTTATACAAGAAGGAAACACAGGGCTTATGAGGGCAGTTGATAAGTATGAATATAGAAGAGGTTACAAATTCAGTACTTATGCTACCTGGTGGATAAGACAGGCCATAACCCGCTCAATTGCCGACCAGGCCAGAACTATCAGAATCCCCGTACATATGATTGAGACAATGAGCAAAATAAGGAATGTATCAAAAAAATTATTACAAGAGAAAGGCAGAGAACCAGGTATCGAAGAGATTGCAAAGGAAGTAAAGATACCTGTGTCTGAAGCCAGGAGGGTATTGAAGATTTCAAGACATCAAATTTCTCTTGATAGAACTGTGGGAGAAAGCGCTGATAGTGCCTTTGGAGATTTCATAGAAGATGACAAGGCGGAATCTCCTGTTTCCGCTGCTGCACAAGAAATGCTTAAGGAAAAGATAGAAAGCGTACTGGATACGCTTACATATCGTGAGCGCGAGATTATTAAGCTTCGTTATGGTATAGGAGATGGTTATACATATACGCTTGAAGAAGTTGGTAAAAGATTTATGGTAACCAGAGAGAGAGTAAGGCAAATAGAAGCAAAGGCAGTGAGGAAGTTACAGCATCCTGTCAGGAGCAGAAAGCTGGAAGGGTTCTTAGATAGCGTCGTGGAGAGTAAATAAAAGACAAATATAATGAAAACAATATATTTCATGGAAACAGGAAGTTGTAATGATTGAGAGTATTGAAGTATTAAAGAGATTACAGTCACTAAAAAGTGAAATAAATGAACTGAAAGAATATCAAGAACGCAGGAAACAGGACGTCCAGAGAAAAAAACTCAGATAGAAGATAAAGGAACTCTTGCTGAAAAGAAACACGAAGAGAAGCTATCAAGACAAAAGGAAATTGACAGGAAAGAGCTGGACCTGAAGACTGATGAAGGTGAAATAACTAAATATAATGTCCAACTGAACTCTATCAAAACAAATAAAGAATATACTGCTTTGTGTACTGAAATAGGCAGTAAGAAAGCAGACATGTCTATTCTGGAAGACGAAATTTTAAGCACCATGTCAAAATTGGAGTCAGTTAGCGAAGAATATAATAAGCTACAGGAAGATTTAAGGCGTGAAGAAGAGAATTTAAAAGATCTCGTAGAAAGCGTGGATGCAGATGTAAAGGAAACTGATATCGAGATTGAAAAGATTCAGAATGATCAAAAAAAGTATATAGACGCCCTGGATGAAAATTCCTTAAAGCATTATAATCGGTTATCAAGCATAAAAGGTGGAAAAGCTGTAGTTGCTGTATTAGATAATATGTGTGGTGGCTGTTCTATGAAGATTACTGCACAAACATTAAATTCACTTATGGGTGGCAGCGAGTTGGTTTTCTGCCAGAGTTGCAGCCGTATACTTTATCTTGAAGAAAAATAAGGATTCAGAAGCAGGCAAGATGGCCGCTTCATAGACAACACATATGTGCAGTCTACGAAGAGGAAAGTCCGAGCCCCATAGGATACAGTGCTCCGTAACACGGAGTGGGAGTAATCCCAAGGAAAGTGCCACAGAAAATATACCGCCCGCCTGAGGTGGGTAAGGGTGAAAAGGTGGGTCCGCTGATTAAGACGGATTAATGTAAGAGCCCACCGCTCTCTGAGTGATTGGAGAGGCATGGTAAACCCCACTGGGAGAAAGGCTAAATAGGGAGGAATAAGGCGATCCGCTTTTTAAACCTCCGGGTAAGCCGCTTGATTCCGATGGTAACATCGGAACTAGATTAATGGTCATCGAAAACAGAACTCGGCTTATAGCCTGCTTCTGACCTGAAAACGCTCTACAATAATTTATCACTATTTAATTTAATCTGTTCAGGCAATTTTTTAAAGGAGCCATAGTGTTAT
>CAXGMX010000158.1:0-4818 GCA_964010955.1 uncultured bacterium | reverse complement strand
ACGCCACGTATGACAACGAGACAGGAAGGAGACCTTATTACAATGAATATTACTGAAGTCAGAGTGAAACTAACTGAGGCAAAGAAGAATCGTTTACAGGCTTTCTGCAGCATAACAATTGATAACGACTTTGTAGTAAGAGACCTGAAGATTATAGAAGGATATAAAGGGGCCTTTGTTGCCATGCCGAGCAGAAAGCTCGCTGATAAGTGCCCTAAATGCAATTCCAAAAACCACCTTCGTGCACGCTTTTGTAATGATTGTGGCGCCAAGCTAGATGATAAACGCGCATTAGGAGAATCCAGAGGTGAAGCGGGGGAAGAATCCAAGGGTAAATTCAAGTTATATGCGGACACCGCTCATCCAATAAATTCAAATTGCCGTGATGAAATTGAACAAAAAGTACTTGCTGCATACAAAGAAGAGACTGAAAAGGCCAAACAGCCAGGCTATAAACCACCCGTGATGGGAGAGCCTGATACAGATGATTACGACGTCGAAACCAGTTAATTAATTTCAAGAGGATCATCCATAGCAAAGAAACTCAGGAACATCCTTTCAGTCAATTCAATTAACCGATCACGCAATTGACATATCTTAAAACACACGCTATACTTATCTAAAGAAATAATTCTTTTACAATAAATCTATGTCTTGTCGGCTGAAATAAATTGGCAACCTTGGTTTATTCTCTAAAGCTTTGAAAGATTTCTCTGTATTTCTATTTATTCAGGCTGGCGAACTGAAAAAGTTCCAATTTGCCAGCTTAAAAATTATCTAAACTCCCGGAAAACTTGGTTTAACAAAAATGGAAAAAACTGGTTCGCAAATTTTAATTGATGCTTTAAAAAAAAGAAAATGTTGAATACATTTTTGGCTTACCTGGCGGTGTTGTCATACCACTCTTTGATACACTGTTTGATTATTCTGACCTAAAATTCATACTAACACGTCACGAACAGGCGGCAGGCCATGCGGCTGACGGTTACGCTCGGGCTACAGGAAAAGTAGGTGTTTGTCTCGTTACATCAGGTCCAGGCGCAACAAATTTAACAACGGCCATTGCAACAGCCTACATGGACTCTATACCCATGGTAGCCATAACCGGACAGGTCAAAACACATCTTATAGGCAGTGATGCCTTCCAGGAAGCAGATGTAACCGGTATAACCCGTCCTATATCAAAACATAATTATCTCGTTAAAAATATAAAAGAACTGGGAAAGGTAATTAAAGAGGCGTTTTATATTGCATCAACTGGCAGACCGGGCCCTGTTGTTATTGACCTCCCTGTAGACGTAACCACAGATAAATGGGATGGAGATATTCATGATAAAATAAACCTTCCCGGGTATAAGCCATCATATGAAGGTAATATACGGCAGATAAAAATAGCGGCAGAGGCAATAAACAGATCAAAAAGACCGGTAATTTATGCAGGCGGTGGAGTTATATTATCAAATAGCTCAGAACAACTTATTGAACTTGCAGAAAAAGCCAATTTGCCTGTAAATACAACTCTGTTAGCACTGGGAGTATTTCCTGAAGACAACGAAAAAGCACTGGGAATGTTGGGAATGCATGGAACAGTTCCTGCTAACTATGCCGTACACGAATCAGACCTTTTAATTGCAATAGGCGCAAGATTTGACGACAGGATTACGGGTAAGATAGGTGAGTTTGCTCCCCAGGCTCAAATTATTCACATAGATATAGATCCAACTTCTATCAGTAAGAATATCAGGGTTGACATCCCGGTTGTTGGTGATGCCAACAATATTCTTACTGAATTGATAAAACATGTAAATTATGCTGAAAGAAAAGAGTGGTTTGAAAAAATTGCGGAATGGAAGGAGAAATATCGCTTGTCTTATGATAACACAAGTGACGTTGTAAAACCCCAATATGTAGTTGAACAAATCTGTGAGGCCACCAAAGGCGAAGCAATTATCACTACTGAAGTCGGCCAGAACCAGATGTGGGCTGCTCAATATTATACCTATACAAATCCCAGAAGTTTCTTATCTTCCGGCGGTCTGGGTACCATGGGATTCGGTTTCCCTGCCGCAATAGGCGCCCAGCTTGGATGCCCTGACAAAATCGTTATTGACATTGCAGGTGACGGTAGTATTCAAATGAATATTCAGGAACTTAGTACTGTTGTTAAATATAAACTGCCAGTTAAGATTGCTATCCTGAACAACGGCTATCTTGGGATGGTGAGGCAGTGGCAGGAGCTGTTTCATGACAAGAGGTATTCGCATACACAACTAGATGGTAATCCTGATTTTGTACAGGTAGCAAAGGCCTATGGTGCAGATGGTTTTCTGGTTGAAAAGAAGGAAGACGTCAGACCAGTAATTGAAAAAGCATTTTCAATAGACGGCCCTGTCGTAATAGATTTCAGAGTAGACCCGGAAGAGAATGTATTTCCAATGATCCCTGCAGGCCAAACCATTAGTCAGGTCAAGGGAGTTGAATTAATCTGAGGAATGGCATGAGTACCTTTCGGGTTTTTCAGAAGATCACGTCTCTTAGAAAACCTGCATTTCAAATATATCAAGCCATAAAATAAGAGTAACTTTGTTAATTTCCTCCATAATAAAGGTCAAAGGATTAAGTATGAATCGTTTTTATGTTCCATTTCAGGCGGGGTTGAAGAGTATATGGATTGATAGTTCAGAAAGCCATCACATTATACATGTTAAAAGATTAAAGACCGGTGACAATATCGTCCTGTTTAACGGTATGGGAATTGAGTGTAATGCCGAAATCGTTGAAATAAATGGAAATAAAGTCAGAGTAGAAGTTAATCAGTACAAGACTGTCAATAAAGAAAACAGGGTAGGCGTCGACATAGCATTTGCTGTTCCCAAGGGAAAACGTTCTCACTTTCTAATACAAAAATGTACAGAGCTGGGAATTCGCAAATTAATTCCAACAAATTATGCACAGAGTGTGGTAAAGCTTAAGGCCGAATCTTCCGAAAAGATTGAGAAGTGGCGCAAAATTGCAATTGAGGCAGCAAAACAGTGCGGCCGTAATACGATAACAGAAATTGGTGATGTTGTAAACTTTGGAGATATCATCGATAATCTGGATAATTACGACCTTCCTCTCTTCGCCTGCAACCAGCCTGATTCAAATAATCTGAAAAATACGTTGCAAGAACACCTGAAAGTAAATAATATAGTTTGCTTTATTGGACCAGAAGGAGGGTTTACATCGAACGAGATTGAGATGGCAAAGAATGCCGGGTGTGAGTTTGTAAGCCTGGGGCAACGGACCCTTCGAGTGGAAACTGCCGCAATTGCAGTTTCTGCAATCCTTTCGTATCATTATTCAACCAACTAATTATCGAGGTTATTTATATGTTATATGCCGTAATTATGGCAGGTGGTACTGGTACCAGGTTTTGGCCGTGGAGCCGAAAAAAAACACCAAAACAACTCTTGAAGATTACCGGACAAGATACTATGATTAAGCAAACTGTTGATCGTATTATTGGTGAAATACCTTCAGAGAATATCTATGTTGTAACAACGGCTTGCCTGGCTGACAGTATTGAGGGGGAACTGTCGCAGATACCGGCAAAGAATATTATATCTGAGCCATTCGGCAGAAACACGGCCGCATGTATTGGTCTTGCGGCAACCATAATTTCCAATAGAGACACCGATTCCGTCATGACCGTTATGACGGCAGATCATATAATCGAACCCCCTGATCTTTTTCTAAAAGCATTAAAATGTGCAGAGAAGCTTGCAACAGAAACAGACGCTCTTATTACGTTTGGAATTAAACCAAAAGAACCATCTGTAAATTACGGATATATACAAAGAAACGAAGATAGGATTGACCTTCAGGATTTCCAGATTTATGATGTACAATGCTTTACAGAGAAACCGGATCGTGCTACAGCCGAAGGCTTTGTGCAGAGTGGTAAATATTACTGGAACAGTGGCATCTTTGTCTGGTCTGTAAGTACAATTCTCGAAAATATAAAAACTCTTATGCCAGAATTATCTAGGGGCCTGGCGAGGATTGGAGAATCAGTAGATACACCTGACGAGTCAAATGTTATTTACAATGAATATGAAAAGTTTGATAACGTATCAATAGATTATGGAATAATGGAAAAGGCTTCAAATGTAAAGGTAATCGAAGCAGATTTTAAATGGGACGACGTTGGCTCATGGCTTACTATAGAAAGATTGAACAAGTCAGATCAAAATAATAATACCATATTGGGTGAACATTGCGGACTTGACACACAGGGAAACATAATAATCGGAGACAAAGGACACTTAATAACAACTATAAACGTGTCAGACATGATTATAGTAAGCACAAAAGATGTTACCATGGTTTGCAACAAAAACAATGCTGAAGATATTAAAAAATTAACTGACCTCTTGAAAGAGAGAGGTTACGATTGCTATTTATAATTTTCTTCCTCAACATAAAAGTAGAGGTTAGAATAAGAAAATACTATGGAAATTAACAGAAATACGATAATTAAAAATCTGGTCAAGAAACACCCGGAAACCCTGTCAGTATTCAGGAAATATAATCTTGTTGTAGCCGGAGGTGTAAGAGGGCCTAATGAACCTCTGGCATTCTTTGCAAAGGCTCATGAGGTAGATTACGACGAAATAGTTAAGGAATTGGAAGAAGCTATTGAAAAAGGTCCGGACAAATACACTGAAACGATTGAGCTGGTAGAAGACAAGGTTTATGAGAAATTCTTTAAGACAGCTATCTTAATGGCACTAACAATAGGTGTGACAGTTAGGCGCAATAGTATTAACTTATATA
>CAXGMX010000157.1:0-4825 GCA_964010955.1 uncultured bacterium | reverse complement strand
AAAACATATTGAAATATTAGAATATTTATTAAGAGTTTAACTCACACCCATTCTTTTCTATATGCTAGCCTTCATATCACAGTTCTGTGATTCGTATTTTTTCATAAACGTTCTAAAATAACCTTTCTGGTAATGGAACGCCTCCAAAACTCAGCTCAAGAATAGACATCGTAGCAAAATGACCCTCTTTATAGTTGATATATAGGGCTCAAAGAACAAAGCAATTTGCCTTTTGCTCATGGAAAAGGTAAAATGATAACGAGTTTTTTTCTGATAGAGGAATATCTACTAAAGATATTTATTTTCTGATTTCTAGAAACTACAGGGCAGAGAACTAACATGCTGATTATTAACGAAATATTGGGAAATATTAATACAGATGTGAAGTGGGAAAAACTTTATAGTGAGCCTGGTGGTAAAGGTTATGTACAAACTATAATGTTTAAACGTAAAGAATCAGAAAGGTCCCGGTTGTATAAGAAATTGCCGGGATTTGACCAGGAGATAGGGATAAATCTCAAAAGGGGTGCCATATTGTGCGATGGAGATGTTCTATATTATGAAAAGGGTGAGAAGATGTTAGTGGTAAAGATTGAAGCAGAGGAGATGATGGTACTTCATTTTGCAGAAAAATTCCATGATGACAAGATGCTTGAGTTAGCCGTTAAGTTGGGACATGCGATTGGTAATCAACACTGGCAAATAAAGGTTGCTGGAGGAAAGATATATGTTCCGATAGTGATCGAACAAAAAAGTATGGAATCAGTCATGAAAACGCATAATATTCCAGGTATTAAATATTATTTTGAGGAAGAATGGGGGGGCAAATACTAAATGGAAAGTACGGACTCTTGCAAAACACGTCACACGATTACCATCAGCACAAACATTAAGGAAAGGATACTTGGTAGTGAGTAATAATGGCAATGAAATACCATTAAGATGTGATGTGCCTGAATCCCGTTTAAGATCTTTTGCAAATGCACTTCAGATATCTGATACATTCTTTCCAGTGGGCATGTTTAACTTCTCTCATGGTTTGGAATCGTATGTTCAGGAGGAGATGGTGAAGAATGCAGATGATATTTTCGTTTTACTTGATGACATTCTTTCCCATCAAATTGCTCCTGCTGATTGTGTTGCATTGGCCAACGGTTACAGGGCGGCTGAACAGTCTGATTTAAATACCATTTTATTGCTAGATGAAATGCTTTATGCTATGAAGCTATCATTTGAAAACAGGGAATGTTCTGTGAAGACAGGGAAGTGCCTACTGACTAATATCCTTTTAATAGCTCCAGATAACTTAATCATACGTGATTTTAACGAAAAAGTCTGTGCGGGGGCCAGTCCTGGAAACTATGCAGTTGTATTAGGTTTAAGCGGGTATTTACTGGAGATAGCGTGCACTGAGGTGATGATGATAGAGCTGTATTCATTTTGTGTTAGTTTTGTTAGTGCGGCAATGAAGCTTGTTAAAATTGATCACTATACGGCAGTAAAGATAATCAATGATCTGCAACCTTTATTAGTTGATCTTATAAAAAAGCATATACATAAAGTACCGGACGAAATGTATTCCTGCGCACCATTAGTAGATATTATGTCCATAAGGCATGAACAGGCAACTGTCCGAATGTTTTTGAGCTGATCTACAATGTTTTTATAGATACTAAGTGAACATCTATGTTTGCAATGTTGTCTTAAGATTATGTCTTCAACTAGAAGATTTTAGACTGATAAATTAAAGCTGGATTTCTAAAGAAAGGAGCATTAATGGAAAACAAGATTCCACGAGTTGGGGTGGGAGGACCTGTCGGTTCAGGCAAAACAGCACTTATTGAAGCGGTAGTACCTGTATTGGTGAAGAATGGATACGATCCAATTATCCTGACCAATGATATTGTTACAAAGGAAGATGCTGAACATGTAAAGGGAACGCTACAGGATGTTATTTCGACTGATCGTGTTCTGGGTGTTGAGACAGGAGGGTGCCCTCATACAGCTGTGAGAGAGGATCCGAGTATGAATCTGATTGCCGTAGAGGAAATGGAAAAGAAGTTCCCGGATTCTCATATACTTTTTGTTGAAACTGGAGGGGACAATCTGACACTCACATTCAATTCCGCGTTAGTAGATTATTACATTTATGTGATTGATGTGGCTGCTGGCGAAAAGATTCCCCGCAAAAATGGCCCTGCTATTACCCAATCTGATCTACTGATTATTAATAAGATTGATCTGGCTTCATTTGTAAATGCTGATTTAAAAATAATGGAGCGTGATACTAAGTTAATGAGAAAAGATAAACCTTTTATCTTTACTAATTGTCATACCAAAGAGGGAATAGACGCTGTATACCAGTTAATAAAAAAAGAGGTACTATTTGAAGATTAATATTCACATAAAATGCTAAAACATAGCGTTGTTGATTCGCACGATTACTATACTCCTGTAAATATTCCATCAGAATTTAGCCAGTATGATCTGGAAGTTCCAGTACTCAATATTGGCAATGCAGGTAAAGTCGGATTGCTGGCCTTGGCCCTGGAAAATAGAGAGGGAAAGACGACACTGATAGAGAATTATCATAAGGTTCCATTACAAGTTCAAAAAGCTCTTTATATTGATGAGAATATGCCTCATATGCCTTATATATATATTATGAGCCCGAGTGGTGGAATACTGCAGGGTGATAGGCTGAGGATAGACATACATGGCTATGAGGACACAACTTTTCACATTACGACCCAGGCTGCAACTAAGATTTACCGTATGGAGAAGAATTATGCAACTCAGGTTTTGAATATTACCCTGGATAAGGGATCATATGCAGAATTTTTACCTGATATGATTATACCTTATAGAGATTCTCGCTTTTATCAAGAAGTTAATCTAAAAATTCACGAGGATGCAACCTGTCTTTATAGTGAAATATTGCTGCCGGGACGTGTAACTTATGGAGAGTCATTTCTCTATGGAATATTTTATTCGCGTTTTCAGGCAACTGATCTATCGGGAAATTATAGATGTTTAGATAATATGGTTTTTTCACCAAAGACAAGCAATCCCCGGTCGTGTGGTATACTGGGTAATTGGGATATTGCAGCAAACTTTATTTGCTAACCAAGAAGGTAGACAGTAAAATATTGAATGCCGAAATAGAAAGAACTATACAAAAGGCTGATAATATATATTTTGCTTCCACGGTACTTCCTCGTTCGGACGGTATTATTACCCGTATATTGGGTAGAAAACCAAATGATGTTGACATTGTTTGCAAGCAAATATGGAATATTATCCGAATGAAATTACATGGAAAGCCTGCCCCAGACTTAAGGAAATAATAAACTATGTTAAAATTTAAGTATTATATTGAGAAAAATCAATGACAGAACAGAACCCAGGTAATATACAGGCACAAGGAGCAGAAAATGCTGCCCTCGAAAATAATTGCGCTGCAGTTTTGTCTGTAGCTGATACTGTACGGACTACACTAGGGCCAAAAGGATTGGACAAATTACTCGTGGATGAATTAGGTAACCGTTTTATTACAAACGATGGTGCAACAATAATGCTATCGATAAAAACGGTTCATCCTGTGGCAAAATTGGTTGTTGAAATTGCAGACAGGCAAGAAACGAAGGTGGGAGATGGCACGACCACTGCCGTTGTATTGGCTGCAGAAATGATAAAGGAGGGCAAAAGACTGATTGCTGATGTGGGCATTCATCCTACATTGGTTGTGAGTGGTATAGAGCTGGGGATTCAACGTTCTATTGAGCTTTTCAAACAGAAGGCTGTAAAGATTAACATGAAAGATGCTAGTCTTGCTCAAGTGATTTCAACGGCAGCCGGAAGTAGAATGGATGGAAACCAGGTTGTCTCTTTGGTTAGTGAAGCCCTTAACATTCTTAAAAATCCAAAGGGAAAAAAGGAAATGGTAGTATTTGAAAAAAGTATATTTCTAATTAATAACCCTGTGCTGGAAGACATGGTTTTTGATGGAATAGTTATTCAAAGGCAGTTCTTTGATCAACAGATACCTGATAAGATGGAAAATGTTAAGGCGATTCTTCTTAAAATAGACTTGAAGGAGATTAAAGAATCATTGGTCAAAGAGGTGAGAAACTATGACGAAATCGTGCGGATGAAAGAAAGTCAAACAAAAGTGACAAAAGAGATTTCTGATAGCATCTGTAAGACTGGTGCAGGTATTGTATTTGTATCTTCTGTCCATGCGGATGAACAACTCTTATCCAATCTTCTTGAAAAGAATATTATGCTGATACATGTTTCTAACGAAGAACTTCTTAATATTGCAAGTGCTTTAGACGTACAAGTGGTCAGAAGAAAAGAGGATATGGGGAAAATCTCAGCTGGTACTTTTAAGAGTGTATACTACGATGAAGAGAAAGGGTCATTCTTCTTAGAGAATCATGGACAGCGAAAAATGGTGACGATTATTATCAGTGGTGTTACAAAAGTGACATCACAGGAGCGATGGCGTGCTGTGAAGGATGGTATTTCAGCAGCGCAGTCTGCTTTGACTGAGGGTATTGTTGCAGGAGGGGGAGCAGTAGAGCTTTACATCAGTGAGAGATTGAAAGAGGAAAACTTGAATAGTGGAGTAGATTCTATGGGTATTGAAGTGGTTGCACATGCCCTTTCCAGTATTATGCGTCAAATACTTACAAATGCGGGCTTCAATGGTTCCGAAAAAAATGGCTGAGATACAAAAAATAAATCCGGAGAATATGGCATTGATATTAATACGGGGAAGAAGAAAACATAGTTTGAGGCCGGCGTTGTTGATTCAGCAGGG
>CAXGMX010000156.1:0-4856 GCA_964010955.1 uncultured bacterium | reverse complement strand
ACGTATCTGGTTAAGATAGTGATAAAGTATGGGCCTTGGAAGGGCGAAGGAAACAAAAAGAATCCTTGAAGATGCAATGAAGCATTTAGCAGTAATTGCGTGTCAGAAGCCAAAGCTTACTAAGGCCAGAAAAGATATAGCTGGTTTCAAGCTCAGAAAAGGGGATGCTGTTGGTTGCATGGTAACACTTAGGGATAAAAGGGCTTACGAATTTATGGATCGTCTGATAAGTATAGTTCTCCCTAGAATAAAAGATTTTCGCGGTCTCCCGCCAGGGTCATTTGATGGCCGTGGGGGTTATACGATGGGTATAAGTGAATTGGCCGTTTTCCCTGAAATAAGTATTGATGATATTGAGTTTGCACAAGGTATGGATATAACATTTGTGGTATCTACGAAATCGGATGAGCAATCATATGAGATGCTCAAGTTGTTTGGTATGCCTTTCAGGGCATAGAATAGTTTTCTTTAGAATTTTAAAATTAATAATGGATTACTAACTCGCGGAGTTTTATATGGCAAGAAAAGCATTGATAGTAAAATCTAAGAGGGAACCAAAATACAAAACCCGAAGATATAATAGGTGCCAGCTTTGTGGTAGGCCTAGGGCGTATTATAGAAAATTCCAAATATGTAGAATATGTTTTAGAAGTCTTGCGTCAAAAGGGGAGATACCTGGTATAAAGAAGGCAAGCTGGTAAAATACCATGAAACGAGGTTTTTTTTGAGAGAAAAAAGGGGTTCATTAAAAATGAGTATGACAGATCCAATCGCCGATATGTTGACGAGGATACGTAATGCTAATATGGTGGAGAGAGAGGCTGTAAATATACCTTTATCCCGTATTAAGGTGGGTATTGCAGAAGTTTTGAAAAAGGAAGGGTTTATAAAAGATTTCAAAAATATCCCTGACAATAAGCAGGGCATATTGAGGATTTATTTAAAATACGGGCCACTAAATCAGAAAATAATTAATCATATAAAAAGAGAAAGCAAGCCAGGTAGAAGAATTTATAAACAAGTGGAAGATATCGGGAAGGTTCTTAACGGTATCGGTATATCTATATACTCGACTTCAAAGGGGATATTGAGCAATAAGGAATGTAGGGAAAATAAAATAGGTGGTGAGCATATTTGTACCGTATGGTAAGAGGGCTTTAATTTAACTGAGTTATTAACTCCTGATAATATATTTCCAAAATCTTTTTTTGTGTAGATGTACAAATAAGAATTATGTCTAGAATAGGAAAAAAACCAATACCAATTCTTGAAGGTGTCAAGATTAAATGTGATAACGGCATGTTAACTATTGATGGTCCCAAAGGCAAGATGACACAGGAAATTCATCCGTTGATGAAGATAGAAGTTAATGAAGAGGCAAAGCAGATTCTTGTAGTACGCCCTTCTGACGAGAGGAAATGCAAAGAGCTTCATGGTCTGACACGTACGCTTGTAGCAAATAATATTCATGGTGTTACTGCCGGTTTTTCAAAGAGTTTGGAGATAATAGGATTAGGGTATAATATTAAAAATGCAGGGCGATGGTTTGGTTTTGCAATTAGGGTTTTCGCATCCCATTAACGTTAAAATTCCCGAGGGTATAAAGGTAGAAATTACGAATCAGACAAATCCTGGGAAATTTACAATTAGTGGTATCGATAAGCAGTTGGTCGGGCAATTTGCAGCAGATATTAGACGCTTGCGTCCGCCGGAACCGTATAAAGGCAAAGGTGTTAAATATGATGATGAGATTATACGCAGGAAGGCTGGCAAGGCGGTAGCTGCTGCATCTTAAGTTCTTCGCTTTAAAAGATTAACATATGAATATTTTAAAAGAAAAATACAGAAGGCGGCTTAAACGTCATAAAGGAATAAGAAAAAGAGTTTTTGGCGTTAAAGACAAGCCGAGATTGAGTGTATATAGAAGCTCAAAAAATATATATTGTCAGTTAATTGATGATACTACCGGCAAGACACTCGCTAGCGCTTCAACATTGATAAAAGATATTAAAGACAAATTGCCCTATAATGGAAATGTAGAAGCGGCAAAACTGGTAGGCCAAAAGATTGCAGAGGAAGCTGCAAAGATAGGCATTACCAAGGTAGTTTTTGATAGAAGTGGATATAAATATCATGGCAGAGTCAAAGCATTAGCTGATAGTGCAAGGGAAAATAACCTTGTTTTCTAAAAGCCTTTTTATGGAATATTATAAAAAAAACTGGTGTTTGATTAAACAATAGGAGGGTTTTTTTGGCACAAAAAACTGATACTGAAAAATTAGAAGAGACAGTTGTAAAAATCAATAGATGTACCAATGTAACAAAGGGTGGCAAGAGTATGAGTTTTAGTGCATTGGTTGTAGTTGGTGATAAAAATGGAACAATTGGGTATGGTTTTGGGAAGGCTAGAGAGGTTCCAAATGCTGTTGGAAAAGCAGTAAAAGATGCAAACAGAAACACTGTTACGGTGCCTATTATTGATGGAACAATACCGCACGAGGTATGGGGGTGTTATAAAACTGCAAGGGTATTTATGAAACCGGCAGCGCCTGGTACAGGGATTAAAGCGGGAATGCCAGCGAGAACGGTTCTTGAATCTGCAGGTGTTACGGATATTTTAACAAAATGTTATGGTACAAGAAACCCTCTGAATGTTGTTAAAGCTACTGCTGAGGGTTTAAAGGCTTTGAGAACCAAGCGGGAAATCGAACAATTAAGAGGTGTAAAGATAGAATGAATTTGATAGATGCTAAGAATTCCTTACAAAAAAGGAAGAAGAGAAAAAGGATTGGGCGGGGTCCTGGCTCTGGCCATGGTAAGACAAGTGGTAAAGGGATGAATGGTGCAAATTCACGTTCAGGTAATGAAACACGACTATTATTTGAAGGTGGACAAATGCCTTTGTTCCGCAGAATTCCAAAAAGAGGATTTAATAATCCTTTCAAGAAGAAATATACAATAATGAATGTTAAAAACTTCGAGAATTTTGATTCTGGAACACGTGTAGACCTCCAGAAATTAAAAGATAGCAGGTTGATTAGAAGTACAAAGTATGATTTAAAGGTTTTGGGTGAAGGGAAACTAACCAAATCGCTTACTATAGTTGCACACAAATTTAGTGAGACTGCGATTACAAAGATTAAGGAGGCAGGAGGAGAAGTAGAAACGCTATCATGATAGAGAAATTCACCAATATGTTTAAGATTCCTGAGTTGAGGAAGAAGTTGTTGATAACTTTGGGATTGCTGGCTGTATGCAGATTAGGTGTCTTTATTCCAATGCCGGGTATTGATACGACAGTACTAAAGACTTACTTTCAGCAGTTTACGCAGACTGGTGTTGGCCAATTGTTAGGTTTGGTGGATTTGTTTGCCGGTGGAGCCATGAGTTCGGGTGCGATCTTTGGTTTGGGAATTATGCCGTACATTAGTGCATCCATTATCTTTCAGCTTCTTGTAGGCGTTGTTCCGTTTCTTGAGAAGTTACAAAAGGAGGGTGAGTCTGGCAGGAAAAAGATTAATCAGTATACAAGGATAACAACTGTCGGTTTATGTTTGTTTCAGGCTTTTATCATGATACGTACTTTATACGCAGTCGAGATTAATGGTGTGCCTGTTGTGCCTGTTCATATCCAGGGTATTCAATTTCAGCTTATGGCAGCGGTACTTTTAACGACCGGGACTGTTTTTTTGATGTGGATAGGCGAGCAGATTGATGCAAATGGTATTGGCAGCGGAATATCTCTGATTATTATGATAGGTATTATTGATAGGCTGCCATGGGCGTTTAGTCAGATTTTACAAAACTTTACTTTTTCAGTAGCGCCTGCAGAACATGAGATAGGGATAGCAAAATTACTATTACTGTTAGGTATGTTTCTTGCGATTGTAGCGGGAGTTGTATACATAACACAGGGCCAGAGGCGTATCCCCGTTCAACAGGCAAAGCATACAAGAGGTAGAAGAGTTTACGGAGGCCAAAAGCATTTTCTGCCTTTAAAAGTGAATCAAGCGGGTGTTATGCCCATAATCTTTGCACAATCACTACTAATTTTTCCTGCTGCAATAACCAGAGGTTTGCAGGTCAGATTCGACCCTGGAACGTTCTGGTATTGGATTACATCTCGATTGACTGAAATGTTTCAAGGTGGTTTTATATATGTAGTTATGTATATAGTGTTAATTGTTTTTTCTGCTATTTCTGGACAGTAATACAATTTAATCCTAAGGAAATGTCAATTAACATGCGGGATTATGGCAGCTTTATTCCGGGTATCAGGCCAGGGCATCGAACAGCCGAATATCTTGAAAGTGTAATGAGCAGGATTACACTTGCAGGAGCAGCATTTTTGTCTTTGATTGCGATTCTGCCTATGATAATTGCTGGAGGGTTTGAGATTAACAGGGCAGTTGCCAGCTTTTATGGTGGTACAGGCCTTCTTATTGTTGTTGGTGTAGCCTTAGATTTGGTACAAAAAATAGAATCTCATTTAATTATGAGACACTATGGAGGCTTTCTTGGAGGTACTGCTAAGGTAAGGGGCAGAAGAGGTTGAGGCTTATTTTTCTGGGTCCTCCTGGTGTAGGTAAAGGTACTCAGGCTGCAAGTATCAGCTTAAGGAAAGAAATAAATCACATTTCGTCTGGTGATCTTTTGCGAGCGGCGGTAGAGGCTAAAACAGATACAGGTTTAAAAGCAAAAAAGTATATTGATAATGGTTTGTTGGTTCCAGATGAATTAGTAGTTAAAATAGTTGTAGGAAAGATTAATTCGGCAGAGTGTAAGAATGGTTATATTTTTAGATGGGTTTCCAAGGAATCTTTCTCAAGCAGAAATTCTTGATAACACATTAAAAT
>CAXGMX010000155.1:0-4860 GCA_964010955.1 uncultured bacterium | reverse complement strand
GCTGTTTTTTCGAGGATTCAATATGAAGATATAGTAGACAAAGGGGCAGATAACGTATTAGGAGAGACTGAACAGCAAGCATTTGTTGATCCCTTTAGTATAACGAAAAATCCATTCTGGAAAATAAGTCTTCGTTCCGGTCAACGATTTAAGACAGGGCATAATAATTGGTTAGTAATAGATTTAGAAGAAGGTACGATTATTAGTAAAGAAGACTACGAAAAGAAGGAAATACCAAACGAAAAGCAGGCAGGGCCCGACACACCCCTTACCACACAAGCACCCTCTGGTCGCCAGACTGTCATAGTACAGCAAATGAGTATTAAAGATCAGCTTCTGGAACTCAAAGAGTTGGAAACTACCGGTCTTATTACCAATGAAGATTACGAGCTTAGAAAGGCATTGATTTTTAGGCAGCAAAATAAGCAAGAGTATAAAAGACAAATTTAATGATCTTCGCAAACTAAAAGAGGATGGACTCATCAGTGATATAGATTACGATCATAAGAAAAGAGACCTTCTGGAAGAAGGTGATCAAAGTGAAAAGGAAAAAAACATTAAAGAGATTCTGGCTGTGTATTTAGAATTAAGAGATGAAGGCTTCATAACTGACGAGGACTATGACTACAAAAAGAAGAAATTATTGAAAGAATTTTAGTGTCAAAAACTCTCTCCTGCCATTGCTTTAATTTCAACGTTTTGCTAACAGCAATTCTGCCAACTTTAAATCCTCACGTGTTGTGATCTTAATATTATCATAACTCCCTGAAACTATTTCTACAGTGTGTCCCGCCTTTTCAACTACCTCCGCATCATCAGTAAGTTCTGCATTTGTATCCTTAATTTTTCCATAAGCATTAACTATCAGGTCTCTTTTGAAACCCTGAGGTGTTTGTGCCATCCACAGGTCATGCCTAGGTACTGTTTTAATAATTTCGAGACTTGAGTTAACTTTTTTAACAGTTAATTTCATTGGACTTGCAAGAATAGCGGCCCCTTTTTGATCTGCCCTTTCAATAACTTCCTCAATTTCCCTGCTCTTTACTAATGGCCTCACGGCATCATGTATCAGAACTATTCTGGTGTCAGGGTCCAACTGAGAAAGGCCTTGATAAACACTGTCCTGCCTGCGTTCTCCCCCGGCAATTATCTTAGTTACTTTGTAAACCTTAAGTTCATTTGACCATTTCTCAATAACAGTAGATAGATCTTCCTTATTTACTACAAAAATAATCTCTTTTATTCTTTTCAGTTTATAAAATTTTTCCAGTGTATAAAAAAAAACAGGTTTTTTCGCCTATCATTATTAAATGGCTTTCTTACATTAGCCCCCATACGAAGGCTAAGACCTGCAGCGGGCATTATTACAGAAACATCTGCTTTCATCATACCCTTTCATAAGGATAAAAAAGTTTTAAATACTCGTCCTGAGCAAATCTATCAGTCATTCCTGCGATATAATCACAAACACCCTGATAAAGTCCCGCCTCCTCTATCCATTTTTGATATTCAGGTGGAAGCTGCATAGAGTTTTCAACAAATGTTTTAAACAACTCTTCGACAAACCGCTTTGCCTTGTCAGCCATTCGCACAACCCTGTAATGACTATATGCGTTTTCTTGCAGGAATTCCTGCAATTCCAGTTTCTTTTTGATATTTCAGGTGAAAAGGATACCAGATTCTCTTTACTTTCCTGTACATCATCAGTTGTTTTTATTTTCATCTTTTCAATCATTAATTGTGTGTGTTCAATAAGATCTGTAACTTCCATATCAATTAAATATTTTATAGTATGTGTATTTTCCATGTCTTTACTGAGATTACTATATTGTTCCTTAACCTTCTCTTTTGCATATCTCCATAATTCAACTTCTTCCAGACCGCTTTCTGTAATCAGCCGTGCCTTTAAACTATCATCTATATCATGATTGTCATAAGCAATCGAATCGGCAATGTCTACAATCTTCGCTTCAAGAAGTGGTTGTCTGCTCATATCAAACTGCTTAACATTTGGATCATCAGAAAGAAGATTGTGCTTTGCTATTGACTCTCTAACCTCCCATGAAAGATTTAAACCAGCAAACTGTGAATATCGCTTTTCCAGTACGTCAACAACGCGCAGCCCCCTGAACGTTATGTTCAAAGCCGCCATGGTCCTTCATCAAGATTCTGAGCGCATCTTCTCCTGAATGGCCAAACGGCGTATGCCCCAGGTCGTGTGCCAGGGCGATCGCCTCTGAAAGGTCTTCATTTAAACATAATGTCCTTGATATACATCTGGCAATTTGAGCAACCTCTATTGTATGGGTAAGCCGTGTACGATAGTGGTCTCCCTCATGATTTACAAAGACCTGTGTCTTATATTCCAATCTCCGGAAAGCTGTAGAGTGGATAATCCTGTCTTTGTCTCTCTGGTAAACACTTCGGTACGGATGTTCCTCCTCCGGGTATGCTCTGCCACGAGTATTCATGCTTCTCATAGCATAAGAAGCCAGGCAGCGATCTTCCCTTTTTTCCAACTCTTCTCTTGTCAACATTTTATATAAGCCTTTAATAATCAAAAAAAATCTTTCAACTCGAGATACAGATCATCCAGTGATTGGGATATTACCTTTGTATCAGAAACAACGGGCATAAAGTTTGTATCACCTTTCCATCTTGGCACAATATGCAGGTGTATATGGCCTTCAACACCTGCTCCCGCAACCTTACCAAGATTAAACCCCAGGTTAAAACCCTCCGAGTTCATTTTTTTACTCAGCATATCCTTCATGTCTCTTGTCAATGTCATAAATTCCAGCATCTCCGAATTACTTAATTTTGTCAAATCATCTTTGTGCAGGTTTGGGGCCACCATTAAATGGCCATTATTATATGGATATTTATTTAGAATACAGAAACACTCTTCGCCCCTGTACAAAACCAGATTCTTGCGATCCTGATTGTCTTTTATAGCCTCACAGAAAAAACAATTCTCATCTTTCTTGCTCAAGATAAATTCCTTGCGCCAGGGCGCCCATATATTTTTCATAAAAGTTAGTAAACTAAATTATGGATCTGCTTTATTTAATCCACTCTACAAAGGAATTCATGAAATGAAAAATACCTTAATTCCTTAAATTCCTCAATATTTATAATTCCGGCAATCCCGACTTACTCAGGTCAGGTATTTTACTGTAGAAGGTATGTCGGGTTTACGGGTACTCCGTGTAGAAATATTTTAAAATGAAGCATGTCCCGCTTTGCTCTCCCTGTACTGCCGGCCTTTACAATTGTCTGCCCCTGCGTAACTCTGTCTCCTTTATTTACCAGAATCCTGGAATTATAAGCATACCATGTGTAAGATCCATCATTATGTTGAAGCACAACAACCTTACCCCATCCATCCGGCCTGTCAGAGGTTAGTACCACTATCCCGCTTTTTGACGCCTTTACTGCCTGCCCGTTAAAAGCCTGAATATCGATTCCCTTATTTTTATAACCATCTACCCATTTATCAAAACCATACAATATCTTACCGCGCAAAGGCCATATAAATGACTCGTTTGATTGCCGCCCTGATGATAACGATGCCCGAGAAGTCACTTCTCTAGTACCTGTAATACCTTTTGCCGGTATCATTAACTGCTGTCCCGGTTTTATATTCGCAACATCTCTGATATTGTTAATTCTTATAATATCGTCGGGGGAAACACCGTGATTGAAAGCTATTCGCCATATAGTATCGCCCTGTTTAATCGTATATCTAGAAGATCTTCCAGGTTTTGCAGTTCTTGAAGTGGTTGTATCAGGCTTTAAGGAGTCTAACTCCTTTTTTAATCTTGGAGGAGGGCTCGTACTTGATCTGTGAGTTGTAGCACATCCTGTAAGCATATTCATGATTAAGAGAATAATTACTATACAGCCAAAATCCTTTGATGCAAAAAACCTCATTAATTTATTCCTGAAATTGTCATTTGTATGGAGCGGGCGATGGGATTCGAACCCACGACACCCAGCTTGGGAAGCTGGTATTCTACCACTGAATTACGCCCGCTTTTAGGGCTCGCTTTCCGAACCTTTAGTTTGCTTGACAGGATTATATCTATCTAAACTTTATCATGCAAGCATTATTGCATCTGCACAATGAGGTCCAAATTAGGAATTACTACGGTTGCGGCAAGTCAGGACTTAGTGCACATTTTGCACCCTGGTATGAATTGCGATGTTTTAGTTCGTTGGTAATTGCAGCAAAAACCTCACCCTTTGTTGCATTCCAGACGGGCGAGATCAGGAAATCTCCATGCGTATCGCCTACTAATCTCTGTATAACTATATCCGGAGAAATCCTTTCTAAAAAGTCACAGGCAAGTGAGACATACTCTTCCATCTTCATTGTCTTTATCTTGCCCTTAAAGTAATCACCTGCCATTGCAGTATTCTTTGCAATGTAAAGGTGGTGGAGTTTTATTCCGTCAATGCCAAGAGAAGAAACGGTTCGGGCGGTCTCCATTATATCGTTCCAATCTTCTCCGGGAAGGCCAAGGATTACGTGTGCGCAAATCTTTATATCTCCCTTATCCTTTGTACGCAATACGGCATCTTCGAATGAGTTGTAATCATGTCCGCGATTTACTAATTGCAGTGTACGGTTGTGAATTGACTGTAAGCCGTATTCAACCCATACATGGTAATTTTCGGTATAGCTGTGAATAAGATCCAATATTTCATCGGTAATACAGTCTGGTCTTGTACCGATAGAGAGGCCGATTATATCCTCGTTTAACAAAGCTTCATCATATCGTGCCTTAAGTGTATCAACATCTGCATACGTGTTCGTAAATGCCTGAAAGTAAGCGATGAACTTTTCAGCACCGTATC
>CAXGMX010000154.1:0-4904 GCA_964010955.1 uncultured bacterium | reverse complement strand
TCATGAATCTGAATGTAGCATTACAGCATTATATTATAAATTTGTTTTAGTAGTAATTGCTAAATCACTTTAGACAGGACATCAATATATATTGAAAAAATGAGTAATCAAACTGAAGAAAAAGCAATCACTAATGAAAAAGACGGTTCGGTGATTGATGTATGTTCCCGAAGGGACTTTCTTAATGGGAGTTGAAAAGGATACTGTAAAAGTAGACGCATTTTACATTGATAAGTTTCCAATAACAAATAATCAATACAGAAGGTTTATGGAAGAAACAAACTATGATGAACCTGCCTTCTTGCAAGATAAAAGATTTAACAACGCAAATCAACCTGTAGTCGGTGTGAGTTGGGATGATGCAATTGCTTATACAAATTGGGCAGGAAAAAGACTGCCGGAAGAAAAAGAATGGGAAAAAGCCTCTAGAGGTACAGACGGAAGAGAATATCCGTGGGGAAATGCAAAGCCAGATCAAAGTCTCGCTGTTTTTGATTTAGACATTTCTAAAGGCGCTCCCACTAATGTAGGAACACATCAATCTGGCGTTAGCCCTTACGGTTGTTATGATATGTCAGGAAATATCTGGGAATGGTGCCAGGAATGGTTTACTGAAGAGAAATATCGTGTGGTTCGTGGAGGATCATGGATAAATCACATGACCATCTTAAGCTGCGCTTATCGAAGCTGTAGTGTGCCGATTGGCAAGGATAATAATGTTGGTTTTCGGTGCGTTAAGAGCATAACGTGATTCAATACTTTATTCCTTTTTTCCATATATATTCCAGGAAAACGAAAGGTCGAAGTCGCCATCAAATTCGAATTTATCCTCGAATTCTGTTTGAAAATCATAAAGATCCTTAAAATCTTCTATTGAATCTGATTCCGTTCTACCCATTAATCCGCTCTCTACCAGATTAAAGACTATTTCTCCAAAATCTCCACTGTTAGTTATACCCCACAGCTCAAAGACTTTCTTTGTCATAAAACCAAACTTCATCAAGGAAAATTGTTTAATCCCTTCTGAAAGTTCCTGTCCACTAACGTGACGCTCTTCCTCTCTTGAGCTATTGTATTTTTTCCCAAGCCTGGAAGCAGTAAAATCAAGAGCTTCAAAAATAAATTGATACGACTGTACCGAATAGCGGTTGTCCTTATCAATTATCCTTTGAAGCTTTTTCCATGTATCTTGTACAGTTTTCTTACCCATTCTTTCTAATCTAAACTCTTTCCAATTATTGTCTGCTAATTTGCCACAGAATATTCTACCCTAGGAAAGACAGGCTGCCCTTTACATACCTTGATTCCAGGCCGGGTTCCACCCCATGTGATTTTGTTATTAATAGTCTTGCCATCTGAAGACAATCCCAACTGCTTTTGTATCTCAGCAGCAATATTTGGCATAATTGGTAAAATAAATAACGAAATCATTCTAATAGATTCAACAAGATTATACAAGACTTCATTAAGTTTGTTTTTCATACTCGATTCTTTTGCCAATGCCCAAGGCTTCGAGATCTCTACATATTTATTAACCAGTCCGATATAGTTCCAAATCACTTCCAATGCCTTACTGAATTGCAGATCACTCATCGCAAGTTCAACTTCTTCATTAAGTTTCTCCGCTCCATCAACTAATTCCTTACCTTCCGCCGATAAACTCTCGGCTTCCGGTACTATCCCGTCACAATATTTTTCAACCATAGTCAATGTTCTATGCAGTAGATTTCCTAAATCGTTTCCCAGGTCACAATTTATCCTGTTCACCAGGGCTTCATAGGAAAAATTACCATCCAGTCCAAATGGCACTTCTCTAAGTAAAAATACCTATAAGTGTCTATACCATAAGTATCCGTTATCTTAACAGGATCTATTGCATTACCGAGGGATTTTGATATCTTTTGCCCTTCCAATGTCCACCAGCCATGAGCATATATTTGACAAGGCGCTTCTATCCCCAACGACATCAACATTGCCGGCCACACAACACCATGAAACCATAAAATCTCTTTCCCTATTATATGTACATTGGCAGGCCAATATCTCTTCAGCTTCTCAGAGTCATCGTCATATCCTAAAGCCGTTATATAATTAAAAAGGGCATCAACCCACACATAAATAGTATGCTTCCTATTCATGGGTACATGGATGCCCCATTCAACTGCTGCCCTGCTCACACTAATATCATCTATACCCCCAACTATCCTTCTGTGCAGTTCGTTTCTTCTTGATTCAGGCTTGATGAAATCCGGGTGTTTTTCGAAATATTCTAAAAGTGAATCCTGATATTTTGATAATCTAAAGAAATAATTTTCTTCTTTTATTTTCTCAACCGAACGTCCACATTCAGGGCAATTTCCTGAAGACAGCTGTGATGACGTCCAGAAACTTTCACAGGGAATACAATACCAGCCTTCATACTCTCCTAAATAGATATCTCCCTTCTCATACATTTTCTCAAATACGTTTTCTACTTGTTTAACATGACGATCCTCTGTTGTTCTAATAAAGTCGTCATTAGAGATATCAAGGATCTTCCATAAGTCCTTAAATCTTTCGACCATCCTATCCGCCAGTTCAATAGGATTTTCATTATTAGTCTGAGCGGCTTTCTCTATTTTCTGGCCATGTTCATCCGTTCCAGTCAAAAAAAGACATCATAGCCCCTCATCCTCTTATATCTTGCTAAAGTGTCAGTCGCTATTGTAGTGTATGAATGACCTATATGCGGAACATCATTTACATAATAAATTGGCGTAGTAACATAAAAGCTTTTTTTATTTACAGTCATTCCCGTGTCCGTGATCACAGGCAGATTCACATCCCTTTGCCATACCTGTTCGTGCACCACTTACTTGTTCTAAAATCTCCTTTTTTGTTACAACAACCAACTTTTTGTCTTTTGATTCCATAGTTACTTTCTGTTGCAAGATATCGTAATCTACCACCTCGCCAACTCCCTTGGTGGTAGCTATTAATGTCCCTTTCTTCGGAAGCGTGTGTTTCATTTCTTCATACGCTTCATCTTCATATCTCAAGCAGCACATCAGCCTGCCGCACCTACCTGATATTTTTGACGGATCGAGCGTTGCTTTCTGATTCTTAGCCATCTTCATGGTAACCGGCTCTAAATTCCCCAAGAACGTTCTACAACAAAGCTCCCTGCCACAATGTTCATATTCTGCTAACAATTTAGCTTCGTCTCGAACACCGATTTGCTTCATCTCAATCCTGGATTTGTACATCTTGGCTAAATCCTTAACCAGTTCTCTAAAATCAACCCTCCCTTTAGCCAGGAAATAAAATATTATCTTCTTGCTCCCAAAAAGGTGTTCAACACTGGCAAGCTTCATTGGCAACTTGTGCTCTTTTATTCTTTCCTGACAGTAATTATATTCTGATGGGATTGTTTCTTCTTCAATCTCTTTCTGCTTTTTCTCTTCTTCTGCGGTAATCTTATGCAGTACCTCTCCCATATCCGAAACAACCGCTTTATCATCCAACTCCTCTGGTTGTGAAAGAGCCTCACCAAATTCTACACCACGTGAAGAACGTATAATAACCTTATCACCTTTCCTCAAATCTGAAACTTGAGTAAAAGCATTTTCAACATTCCTTAAAATACCATATCTTATTGCCACTTGATATCGCATGGTTCTTTCCTTCTATTTTACCTGAATTCAAGTAATAAGTGCAACTCTAAAGAGTTGACAAGAGAGGTTAGCTGTGTTAATGGCTACCTCAAAAACTTGTCAAGAGAAAGAGAGGTGCACATGACTTATTATACACAGCTAACCCAGGAAGAAAGATATCATATTTCAGTATTATGTAAAGAAGGATTCCCGAGAGCAGAAATAGCTCGCAGGGTCAAACGCCATCCAAGCACCATTACACGAGAACCCAGACGTAATACAGGTAGACGAGGATACCGCGCTAAACAAGCGCAAAGGAGGAATATTGTATAAACATCTACGTCGTTCCCACAGAAAGCGTAAGAAACGCTACGGCAGCCCGGACCGACGAGGACAGATACCTGATAGAGTATCTATTGATGAACGCCCTAGGGTAGTTGATGCTAAAGAACGCATTGGTGACTGGGAAGCAGACACAGTAATAGGGCGTAACCACAAAGGGGCAATAATAACACTGGTAGAACGTAAGTCAAAGTATACACTGTTACGTAAGGTAAACCGAAAGACATCTCATGCTGTTAATACCGCCATTTCAGAGATGGCTAAGGGTATCAAAGAACGATTTATAACAATGACAGTGGACAATGGTCGTGAGTTTGCCGGTCATAAGGAAATGTCTTCGAGATTAAACGTTGACGTGTACTTTGCTCATCCGTATCATTCATGGGAAAGAGGATTGAATGAAAACACCAATGGGCTACTAAGACAATATTTTCCAAAGAAGACGGATCTTCGCAAAATCTCGGATAAGAAAGTTGAGCATGTGCTGCACATGCTCAACAATAGACCCAGGAAGTTACTAAACTTCATGACTCCTTATGAAGTATTTAATCATATAACTTACAAAACCAAGTTTTGCACTTATTAGTTGAAGTTACGGTATATTAAAATTAAGAAACCAAGGCGTTAATGAAACTAACATAAAGGAATTAGATTGTCAAGTTCATCCAACTGTAACATTGTTTGAGTATATGAGAATATGAAATGTGCCGCCAAAACAAACTGTAATTTGCAGTCTCTTATTTTACTTTTTAATCACAAAAAAAGTGAGTGCCATAAGCTGAAAAATTATAGCAAGGAGTAAAGAAGAATGTGCATCTCCACTCTTATTAGTATAAGCAAATACTAATGCACCAAAAACAAAAACATTGCGCCACGGCACCAACGATATTTTAGCCATGAACCTGACTCATACGTCAACACCCTTGCAAT
>CAXGMX010000153.1:0-4988 GCA_964010955.1 uncultured bacterium | reverse complement strand
AGAGTCTCCTGTCCTGTCCGGAGGTGATCCGGGACCTCATAAAATTACAAGGAATCGGGGCAGGCTTCGTACCGGGTATTTACAATAAGGACGTGGTTGACGAAGTGAAACAGGTTTCCGGAGAAGAATCATTCAGCATGGCAAAACGCCTTGCAAAGGATGAAGGCATTTTCTGCGGTATTTCTTCCGGTGCAAATATGCATGTAGCGTTGCAGATTGCCAGAGATGCGGGGCCTGACAAAAATGTCCTGGTAGTATTACCAGACACCGGAGAGCGTTACATATCTACTGATCTATTTAAGGACGTTGAGAAGTAATAAAATGAGTAATCCTATAAACAGCAAAGAAAACGAGTCTCGTTTAAGCCATATTACAAACTCGATTAGAGAGTCTTACGAAAAGCATGGTGGCATTAAACACCTGGAAGAACCCTGCCTCCCATCTAAAAAGGAGGTTGGGAAGCTGGTAAAATTATTGTCGACAATCATGTTCCCGGGTTTTTACGAGGAAGCAACCGGCGACAAAAACCATCTTGAGGGATATCTTCTGGCACAATGCTCTAATGCACTGGAATGTTTGTCAGATTTAATACAAAAGAGTTTAAGGCACGAATGCAAGGAAGGTATTGACTGTACCCGTTCAGAGGGAGAGTGCTGGGACCAGGCCGTTGAAGTTTCATATCTTTTACTTGAAAACATCCCTGAAATCAGAGAAGTAGTAAATCTGGACATCAAGGCCGCATACGACGGAGACCCTGCTGCGAATAGTTATTATGAGGTAATACTGAGCTATCCATCCGTTCGGGCAATATTAGTTTATCGTTTAGCACACTTTCTGGAGTTGCAGGAGGTGCCTTACATACCCAGAATGATGAGTGAATTCATTCATGAGAAGACAGGAATAGACATTCACCCCGGAGCAGTAATAGGTACCGGGGTTTTTTATTGACCATGGAACCGGCGTTGTAATCGGATGCACTTCTGTACTTAGGAAAAAATATAAAGTTCTACCAGCATGTCACCCTTGGAGCCCTTAGCTTGTCTAATGTTGATAAAATCAGAAAAGCAAAGAAAAAGAGGCACCCTACAGTAGAGGATGATGTTACCATTTACGCAGGTTCCACAATCCTTGGCGGCGATACAGTTATTCAAAAAGGCTCTGTGATAGGAGGGAATGTCTGGCTGACTCGATCGGTTCCACCATATACAACTGTAACGTTTGATTCACCTTATCTTATCTTTAAACATAAAGACAAGAAGGTTGAGAAATATGTAATAGACTATCAGATTTGAAATTGATTTGATTTTATTTCTGATATCCCTTTTCCCTGGCGGGATGCTGACGGAATGGTCTCTTTCCCTTACGGCGGGTTTTCTGCTTTTGATGTGTGCTTGCTTTTTTTTAAGTGGATCTTCTCCTATCCAGCATGGAGATATTCTTTTTTTTGTGAATAAGATCTCGAATTTTTTGGAACGTCATTTTTGGTTACAAAGGTAAAGGCCTTCCCCTTTCTTCCCATGCGTCCGGTGCGTCCGGTACGATGTGTATACTGCTCATTACCTCTGGGATAATTCCAATTAACCACATGCGAAACATGTGAGAAATCAAGCCCTCTTCCGGCAACATCACTGGCAATAAGGTAACGTATCTTTGCTTGCTTGAACCGCCTGAAGATCGCAGAACGTTTGTCCTGGCTTAGTCCCGCATGCATAAACTCAACATCTTTAAAATCTTTCCGCATATCAAGAAACAGCTTATCAACCATGTGGCGGGCATTACAAAAAATTAACATCTGTTCAACTTCTTCCCCCTTGAGGTACTTGATAAGTTCTGTCTGTTTGTGTTTTGGGTGGAGATAAACAAAATAATGCTCAATACTTTCAGGCGCCGCTCTCTCTGTAATAAGAGAAATATGCTGCGGATCATGCAGACAGTCGTGAGCAAGTGTTTTGATATCATCAGGCATCGTAGCGGAGAAAAGAAGCGTCTGATGTTTATGCAGGATACATGACATGATAAATTCAATATCTTCGAGAAATCCTACCTTTAAAAGCTCATCCGCCTCATCAAGGATAGCACATTTTACATGCGAGAAAGAGATTACCCCGCTGTACAAATAATCAAGGAGTCTACCCGGAGTTGCAACCAGAATATGTACTTCATGTTTAAGCTGGGCGATCTCTATTTCTTTATCAAAGCCGCCATACACCGCAAAAGGAACGATCCTGGTCTTTGCCGCTATCTTGTGGATCTCCGCCACATACTGAATACACAATTCACGTGTTGGAACAATCACAAGCCCCTGAATGGCGTTAAGTTCAGTATCAACTTTCAGAATAAGCGGGATTGCACAGGCGCCCGTCTTTCCGGAACCGGTCTCAGCTAGGGCACAAAGATCTTGTCCCGCTGAAATGATCGGAAACGTCGCCTCCTGGATAGGTGTCATTTCATCATACCCCATCTTTTTAAGTGTTCCGAGAATGCTTGAAGGAATGTCAAGTTCACTGAATTTCACGTATTCGTTATCTCTCTTTCCATAGTTATAAAAGGTATTAAGATTTGTAACTGCCTATGGTTTTGAGTCCTTGTGGACCCACTTCCAATTCTCGTCCATGTAAGACCAGGTTTTGTGTCCTCCCGGCCAGTAATACCAACCGCCAACTGCTGCAAAATCCTCCCATTCCCCAACATATTTATTGCCGTTAGCGAATGTATAAGTTCCCTGCCCGCTACACACACCTTCTACCCATCCTCCTTCGTATTTGCCACCATCTACCAGAGTATGAGTCCCCTGCCCGCTTCTTTGATCATCTTTCCATCCACCAGTATATGTACCAAGGTCAGGCATGAACAATGTTCCCTGTCCATGCCTCTTGTCGTTTTGCCATTCACCTTCATATTTTAGACCATTTCCAAATATGTCCGTTCCGTTACCATGCCTCATATTGCCCTTCCATTCACCAGTATAATTGCCTCCGTCCGAATACGTATAAGTCCCCTGCCCCTCTCTTAGACCATTCTTAAATTCCCCTACATATTTAGTCCCGTCAGGAAAGGTCTTAGTCCCTTTACCATTCTCACAATCACCTTCTATACATTCCCCATCTTTTCGCTCTTCCCCATTTTTTACCCCTTCAGGCTCAGCCCCGAATGTATTAGATGTAGCAAAGCAAATACTTAGTAAAACAGTGAATAAAACTAAATATGATTTTCTATTTGCACCACTTACTGATTTCCCTCTCAAAATACGCCTCCTCAAATAATGTGTTCATCCACAACTCAGACAACAAGTAGATTACGAATATATATATCTTCAACTTAATACTAATAAATCAGTTGCTCATGTCAATATCAAATGAATGAAGCAAACCGCCGAGAATGTCTCTTGTCAACTTATGTTCAGTTAGTTCGTCAAATCGTGCCCTTGTTGATGCTTAAGCCAAAACCCCTCTGCCATTCCGCCGATTGCTCCCATAACAAGTTCCTCTACGGCAAGAGGAGGGCGTTCTTCCTCAGCTTGCCGGCCTTGATTCAATTCTTCAAGGAAATAATTCTCATTTACATGCAGGACATGCTTATTTTCTTTCATGAAACCGCTAACAATGTTTCCTATTGACTCCATGAACTTTCCTTTATTGTTAAGGTCATCTAAAGACGTACACTGTTTTGTAAATTTTTGTACACTGCTATTAAGAAGGTCCCCGATCATTTCCGTAAAAGTTTGATATGTTTTCTGCTCTTCTCCCATTGCAACAGTAAACTTTCTTCCTTCTGCCGGGAAAGCGACTTTATTAAATACCTGAACCAGTAAATCACCAATATCTATTTCAAGTCCTGCCTCTTCTATTTTATTTCTAACAAGCTTAAGCACCGTCTTTGTTATGTCAGGCGGAAGTATTCCTTTCAGCCTATGCTTTAGGTTTTGCATGTGTTCAGGCAAAAGATCATCGAGTGACTTGCCAGAGTCCTCATCATGGTCTGAGGAAAGCCTGGCTGCAAGCCCAAGAGTCTGCTGTGCTATCGAAAATCCAATCCTATAGAGTGTCGCGTGGTTTTTTGAATATTTCTTGTTGAGGTATTCATAAACCATCACTGCCATGTGCTTTGAATCAAGGCTTTTGTCTCCTTCAGGATCATAATCGTCTAATACCTTCAGTAGTTCATCACAACAATCATATTCATTACGAATTTGCTTTGTTGTCAGCTCCCCGTGAATACCGTACCACATTTAAATAATTTGTCCCCACATTTGTGGACAACTCTAATATCATCTGTAAGTCTGAATCGCCGATGTCTTTCATTTCTTTATCTCTCTTTTTGTGCAAGGCAAAATTGGCAAGTATAACCTATCTTAAAGCATCTTTTACTCCATTCCAAACTTCAGGCGTTTCCATACAGAGCGACATCTTAACATCTCCGGTTATCTCTCTGATCACCTTCCCAATCTCTCTGTATACTTCAACCCTGATTGGCCTGAAGTAACGGTATTTCCCATCAATACACGGTACAAATTCACCTAGCAAGAGATTTGTCTCCGGGTTTCTGTCCCTTATTACCCTGGTCAGAGACGGAAGATATCTAAAGCCGCCAAGGCTTACGAACTTAATCTTTGTAATATCTAATCTATCAAAAAGCATCTCCAGCATGGTTTTATAATTGTTAAACCAATCTTCACACAATATTATGGGGTCCAGACATATTCCGACATTGTAACCTGCCCTTTGCACCTCTTCTGCCGCCCTTACACGTTCCTCCAACGACGGTGTCTTGTGCTCATAAGCATCAACAATCATTTGAGGGCTGAATGTCCATGAAATCACAATGTTATTTGTCCCCGGTATAGTCAACAGGTTCTCTATTGTAGTTGTTTTCGTTCTGAGTTCCAGTCTAGCATTTGGATATTCTGAAAACAGAGGAATGAGTTTGAGGGACAGGTCTGTAAGATCATCGGAAGGCCGAGGGCATCACACAGCTCACCAGCATAGAAA
>CAXGMX010000152.1:0-5059 GCA_964010955.1 uncultured bacterium | reverse complement strand
ACAGTGTAAATAAAATAAAAAATAATAACAAAGGATGTTTGTTTGTAAACGGAAGACTCTTGATGTCTACGCCAATTTCTATTTCAGGAAAAGAAGAGATTGGGATTATGGACAATACAATAGTATATGCAAGATTACTCATGAAAAACTGTCGTGCATTTACTCCCGAAAAGTTTTTAGATCACGGGTTCAGAAATGAATTAAAAAAGAAATTTAATGTTAAAAAGGTCAAAGCAAGGCTTGTGCAATACCCATGGGATTTGATTGATATCAACAAAGAGCAGATTAAAATCTGACTTTAGATCACACATTAAAGGTGAACTTATACAGGCAGTAATACACGAGGGAGTCCACATGATTAGGAATTCTCAAATATTCACAGGGAAGAATACTGTAATAAAGCCAGGTTGCGTTCTCGATGCAGAAAATGGCCCAATATACATAGGTAATAATGTCAAAATATCTTCGAATTCAGTGATTGAAGGCCCAGTATTTATTGGAGACAATGTCGTCATTCAACCCCTTTCAAAAATCCTGGCAGGGGCAAACATAGGAAATGTCAGTAAGGTAGGTGGGGAGATTGTAAATACGATAATTCAAGACTACTCCAACAAGCAACATGATGGTTTCCTTGGAGATTCTTATATAGGTTCGTGGGTTAACCTGGGAGCTGGCACAGTAAACAGTAATCTTACAAATACATATGGAACTGTTAAGGTACAAATGTTTGATAAAGTAATTGATACCGGTCAAACTTTTTTGGGGATGATAATGGGAGACCATACAAAAACCGCCATAAACACAAAGTTTACAACCGGAAGTATTATAGGGTTTGCCTGCAACATACTTATGACACGTACACCTCCTAAATTCACACCATCCTTCTCATGGTATTCAGACAACGCTACAAGAGACTACGACGTAAAAAGAGATTTACAGGTAGCCAGGCGAATGATGGAAAGGCGAGACAAGAAAATGACACGTAACGGAGAAAAAGTATTCAAGGCTATTTTTGCTTTAACTGAGGCGGAAAGAAAGTTGCACGATAATTGACTACTCCACCGTTACACTCTTAGCCAGGTTGCGAGGCTTATCAACATCGCATCCTCTCATCACCGCAATGTGGTAAGCTAATAATTGAAGTGGAATCACAGATAAGATTGGAGTTAATACATCAATTGTTTCAGGTATATAAAGAACATGATCCGCCATCTCAGAGATCTCATTATTTTGCTCATTTGCTATAGCGATTACTTTACCACCACGAGTACGCACCTCTTCAATATTACTTAAAATCTTGGCATACACTCTATCCGTGGTAGCGATAAATACAACAGGCATATTCTTATCTATAAGCGCTATTGGCCCATGTTTCATCTCTGCGGCTGGATAGCCTTCTGCATGTATGTAGGATATCTCCTTTAACTTAAGCGCTCCTTCCAGGGCCACAGGATAATTGTAACCTCTCCCCAAATAAAGAAAATTATCACTATCGCTATAAAGTTGTGCAATCTTGATTATCTGGTCTTCTCTATCAAGGATTTGCTGAACCTGCCCCGGAATTTCTCTCAACTTATCCGTCAAATCACTACTCAAAACTTCCTTCTTTCCTCTTACCCGGGCCAGGAAGAGAGTTAACAGGAATAGAACGGTAATTTGTGAAGTAAATGCCTTTGTCGATGCAACACCAATCTCAGGACCGGCATGAAGAAAAATACCACAATCCGATTCCCTCGCAATGCTGCTCCCAACAACATTACAGATCGATAGAATTGCTGCGCCTTCTTTTTAGTCCTCATGCATTGCGGCAAGTGTGTCCGCAGTCTCGCCAGATTGGCTTATCACCAATACCATAGTCCCCTCTTCAATAATAGGGTTTCTATACCTGAATTCTGAAGCGTACTCCACCTCAACCGGTATTCCCAAATGTTCCTCTATCATATACTCACCAATAAGCCCGGCATTCCAGGAGGTGCCACATGCCGCTATTATAATACGCCTGACATCCCGCAGAATATCTTCCTTTTCCTTTAATCCTCCCAGATGCACGAGACTGCTATCCTTCTCAAATCGACCCAGCATTGCATCACGCAAGGTTTGCGGCTGCTCATATATTTCTTTAAGCATAAAGTGCTCGTATCCATCCTTTTCTGTCTTATCAAGATTCCATTGAATCTCATCTATGTTTTTTGATATCTGCACGTTGTCAATATCGGTTGTTTTCATTTTATCCCTTGTCAAAACAGCAATCTCATTATCGTCCAGGTAAACAACTTCTTTTGTATATTCTAAAATGGCAGCTGCATCTGAAGTGACAAAATGCTCTCCCTTACCTATGCCTACTATCAATGGGCTCCCACGCCTTGCGGCAATCAATTTGCCGGGATCGTCCAGACTGATTATGGCCAGGCCATAAGCGCCATCAACTTCCTTCAACGCTCTCCTTACAGCGCCTTCCAGCTCCCCTTCAAAATAACTTTCAATAAGATGAGCAATCACCTCAGAATCTGTTTCGCTTTTGAATATATGTCCTTCTTTTTCCAGTTTTGCCTTCAGATAGTTATAATTCTCAATTATACCGTTGTGGACAATTGAAATCTTTTCGGAACAATCACAATGTGGGTGGGCATTTTCTACTGTAGGCGCTCCATGTGTAGCCCATCGAGTATGAGCAATACCTATAGTGCCTTCATTAAACTTACTATCTATCATTTTCTCCAATTCATCAATGTACCCTACTGATTTCGCACAAATTATTTCGTTATCCTTTATAATAGACAACCCTGCAGAGTCGTACCCCCTGTACTCAAGCCTTCTTATTCCATTAATGAGTATCGGGCTGGCTTTATTTTCTCCAATATATCCAACAATCCCACACATATTCAAATTCCCAAATTATTCAAGTAAGAGTAAACCGAAATATTTAACATATTCATTTTTATGTTCCAGAAATTTTATTTCAAAACCATTATTGCGAACAGTCTTAAAGACGTCGATACCACATGCCTCCATTGACGGCCTTGCCTCTTTTGGCATCACACAGGAACCATCTACATCGCATGTAGTACAAAGCGGACACGGCCCTGCATTTAGAGCGAAGGCCTTATAAAACCCGGCAAAATTTGCCTTGTGTTCAATACGGAGAAGCATTTCTTCAAATTGTTTTGCAGGCGGCTGACCTTCTATCAGAATAGCACTCTCATAACAATTCATCAATTCCTGAGTTTCCTTATACGTTGGCGTATGTGGTGGACAGGTCTTATATTTGCCAAATTTTGAGCAGCCAAAACGGCATTTCAACTGAACCCAGGGTTCTACCACAATACTCTTCGTGGAAACTATTTTGGAAATCGTTGCACCTAATTTAACACTCTCACCACATAACAATTCCATATTATCTTTATTCGTACAATCAGCAGTTTCAGATCTTATCATAGCAGAATCAAATAATTTCAAATATCAAGGTTAATTGTAATAGTTTTGTTAGAAATCAGCAATGAGGTTTAAAGGTACAAAATACTTATTTCAGAATACTATTTCCATCTTAGTCTGTTGTCAACACGAAAGTTCAGTTTGACAGCACATGTATTCGTGTGATATAAACTAAATCTTACTCGAATCGAGTATAACATTTCCACTGACAAGAAAGGAATATCTTTTTGTGGAATTTACCATAAAGCAAATTAACGAAATTATCGGCGGCAAGGTGCTGGGAGATGAAAACCTGATCATCACGGGTGTGTCCAGCATTGAGAATTCAGATGAAGGCGACATAAGCTTTATCAAGAATGAAAAGCTTGTAAGCAAAATATTAGAGACAAAGGTTTCTGCAGTTGTTGCACACAGGCCGATAGAGGAAACAAAGAAAACACTAATCATTGTCGACAATCCGTTCCTGGCATTTATTAAACTACTTAAGGTTGTTTCAGACATTAAACAGCAACAGCCACGCACTATTCATCCATCAGCAACAATTTCAAAAGACTCTTCCATTGGCAATGATGTATCTATTGGAGCAAACGTAGTCATTGGCGAAAATACACAAATAGGTAATAATGTAACCATATACCCCAATACCTTTATAGGCACAAACTGCAAAATTGGTGATGATTCAACAATATACCCAAACGTTACAATCAGAGAAGAAGTTACAATAGGTAAACGCGTAATAATCCAATCCGGTGCATCTATTGGTGATGACGGCTTTGGATATCTTCAAATAAAGGGTAAACACGTAAAGATTCCTCAGGTAGGAACTATTGAGATTGGAGATGATGTGGCAATTGGATCAAACGTCACTATTGCACGTTCAGCACTTGACAAAACCGTTATAAGCTCCGGTGTCAAAATAGACAACCATTCCCACATAGCTCATAACGTTTTCATTGGAGAGGACACTATGTTAATTGCATATGCGAAAATTTCCGGAGGCACAAAAGTAGGCAAAAATGTAATGATGGCTGCAGATGCAAGCATTATTGATAATATAGAAATTGGAGATAATTGTATTATTGGTGCAGCTTCTGATGTTTATAAGAGTTTAGAGGCAGGATCAATCGTCTGGGGATCACCTGCAAAACCACATACTCTTGAAAAAAGAATCCAGGTGTTAATAAAGAAACTCCCGGAAATTTACAGGAAAACAAAAGGCTAATAATCGCCCAACTACTATAGAGTTATTTCAATCTCTGCTTTTTCATACAATCCCTTCAGAAGGGCTTCGGTCTTTATTTGCATATAAACAAAATCAACCATGTCTTCAACCTCTTCATATTTGACATCTTTTCCTTCTTCCTTATCAGTGACCTTTATTATATGATATCCGAATTGTGTTTTTACAGGTTCACTTATTTCTCCGACTTCCATTAAAAATGCGGCTTCGGCAAACTCCTCTACTAAAGAACCATTCCTTTGAAAGAAACCTATATCACCCCCATTTTCAGCAGAAGGACAGGTTGAGTATTTCCTTGCAGTTTCCGCAAAGTCCGCACCATTATCTATTTCCTTCTTTACCTCTTCAATCTTCTGCTTTGCGTTTTCAAGTTCAGCGGCTGTTTTC
>CAXGMX010000151.1:0-5076 GCA_964010955.1 uncultured bacterium | reverse complement strand
AATTCGTTCAAGGATTACCTTGTATAAGTGCCTTAATTGTTACTGGAATTAATGTTATTTGGAAATATAGGTATTAAACGCCTGTATCAATATTTTGTGATATGGAGCATCTCCTGTGACATATCCAGAGAAGTTTGTTGAGATGGTTTGCAATCCACGAGCCCCTTTTGTCTTCAACGTATGACAGACGTGCTTTCACCAGCCAATTCTGTCTGGTAATAAAGTCGCTGATTGCCAGAATTACTGTTCCAAGTTTATTATCCATGGCAAGTAGTTTCCTGGCGGGTTTATAATAATGTCTGGCAAAGTCTTCACTTGAAATACCGTTTTCAAATGCTGCCCGTACAGCCAACTGTGAAGTTATATAGGCTGATTCCAGACCATTTTTGAAAATCCTTGATATACTGGCATCACCTACCATGACAAATCTATCTGTAAATGGATTTTTTGCATGTGAAAGTACAATTTTTGGTAAACACATACAGAATTTTTCAGGCATTTCCCAATCATGAGGTAGTTTCTTACGGACAACCGGATGATTTACAAAATCAATAAGATCATTGCTTGTCAAATCTCTGGTACCTACCAGGCTTACGGTGACATAGTTTCCTTTTGGAACCATCGATGCAAATCTGAAGGGCTTAATTCCAAGTGCGAATACCTGTATGTTATCCTTGAAAGAGTTCTTTATAAAAGTGGCATCTAATGGTATCTCCATTTGACATGTCCTAATAGTTTGCGGGGGTATGTAACCAAAATTTAATGCTTCAATTTTATTTACTATTCTTGAATTAATACCAAATGCACCCACCACAAGGTCTGCTTTCATTTCTTTATAAGGCCTTCTTTTCCCATAGATTACGGTTGCAGGGATATCAAGGTTGGAGGATAGTCTTAGCTCCTGAACAGGTTCGTAGATTGCGTTTACACCCTGATTAGTGACATGTTTTAACAGGAAATCATCAAAACTATGGCTTCCTGTGTGAGTGCTGTAAAGAGGCCCATTGCCGCGGTATACTGCCATAATACTACTTTTACTTAACTGATTGGGTTTGTATAGCTCAATACCATATTCTTCAGTATGAAAATAATATCCTCTAATTTCCTGGCGAATAATACTTTCAGGTAAAATAATGCCGTCCCTTGTAAGTTTTGCATGTAAAGAACCTGCAATAACTGCGGCACTCATATTACACCCACTGGGACCCCTCTGACTGAAATCCTTGCTGTTGTAGATTGTTATCTGAATATTTATACCAAGCTTTTTTGCGTATTGAATGGCATCGTTTGCAAAGAAACTCCCTGCCGGGCCACCACCGATTATGGCGATTTTTGAATTGTTTTTTAAACGTAAACGGCTTCCAGTCATATTTATGTTTGTTAAGAAAAAATAAGGTATATCGAATACCCATTATATCATACTTTATAAAAGAGTCTGTTATCCTAATAGGTACAGATCTAGAGAAATGGTAACAAATGATATGCCGCCCCATTTTCGAGTCATAAATATAGCAAAACCCTTACTGAGATACCACTTATAAATCAATTACTTAAAAAGCCTATTTAAAATATTATTGGTGAATTCAGCCTTTATTCTGATACGCATTTGCTTTTTAAGGGCTTGCATGATAGAATTTTTTTTAACGTGTAATCGTGTAGGGGCGTACCGCAATACGCCCCTGTTAAATGGAGAAAAGATATGGCAGAAAAGATAATAATCATTGGTTCCGGCCCGGCTGCTTGGACAGCAGCCATTTATGCAGCAAGGGCCAACTTGAATCCAATTGTTTATGAGGGAGAACCGTCAAACATTATGGTGCCGGGCGGCCAGCTTATGTATACGACCGAGGTAGAGAATTATCCTGGATTTCCTTCAGGTATACAAGGGACAGAGATGATGGATCTGTTTAAACAACAATCCAGGAGGTTTGGTACTCAAATATTTACAGAAGATATTACGTCTGTTGATTTCAGTTCGCATCCATTTCAACTAAAGACATCTGAAGGCAATGATGTAGAGGCGTTAAGCGTTGTTATTGCTACAGGTGCAAGGGCAAATTGGCTGAATTTACCAAACGAACAAAGACTTGCACACTCAGGAGGAGGAGTGAGTGCATGTGCAATATGTGATGGTGCGCTTCCAGCTTACAGGGATAAGGTCCTTGTTGTTGTCGGAGGTGGTGATTCCGCAATTGAAGAAGGTCTATATCTTACAAAGTTTGCAAGCAAAGTCATTTTAGTACATCGTCGTGACGAACTCAGGGCAAGTCCCATAATGCAGGAGCGTGCTATAGCTAATGCAAAGATAGAGTTCAAATGGAATTCCATTGTCGTAGATGTCCTGGGAGACAAGTTAATCTCAGGTGTGCGTTTGCAGAGTACTATTAACAAAGAGGAATCAGACCTGGATTGTGGTGGGTTGTTTATTGCAATTGGTCATACCCCAAATACTTCTTTTCTTAACGGCAATGTAGAATTAGATGAGAAGGGTTTTAT
The DNA here is from genome assembly GCA_964010955.1 of uncultured bacterium. GTDB lineage: Bacteria > Planctomycetota > Brocadiia > Brocadiales > Scalinduaceae > Scalindua. The sequence goes on along the minus strand of CAXGMX010000151.1, from coordinate 2,580 downwards.
AGGTACTCGTCAGTCATGGAGGACGGCAACAAATGTGGAGGGTGTCTTTGCTGCCGGTGATGTTATGGATCCATACTACAAGCAGGCGGTCACTGCCGCAGGTACAGGTTGTATGGCGGCACTTGAAGCAGAAAGATGGCTTACTCATAAGGGGTTGGTGTGAGAGTGCAATTGATGTATTCCTCAATCAGCTGAAAGCAATTTTCGTTTCAAATAAAGCTCATATATTCGATAGAATGTCTCCATAGATTCGATATCTATCCATTCATCCATGGAATGTAATTCGCCAACAATAGGTCTGGAAACGATTACGGGGATGTTAAGGCACCCAATAAAGCGGGCATCACTTCCACCATCTTCCTTTTCCTGGCTGGTAGGTTTTCCGGTTACTTCCTCAGTGACTGAAAGGTAGAGGGGGTCAGGTGAGAGGAGTGTCGGTTCTGCGCTGATTAATGTATGTGTGTTTATTTCTTCACCTAACAGATTGCGAACATGGTTTAACATTTCCTTTACGGTGTATGGAGCTGGAAATCGTATGTCAAGAGTAGCTTCAGCATCTGAAGGTATGCGGTTAACAGTTTGATTTGCTGTTTTAACGATTGTCAGAGCGCAGGTAGGATGCCAATGGTATTCATCTGTCTTCAAAGAGTCGAAGTTTTCCCGTAGGCGGGCAGTTGCGTCAATAAGACGTTCCAGTGGATTATTTCCCAGCCATGGACGTGCAGCATGTGCAGACTGTCCATTACACTGTATATTTAGATGAAGTATTCCTTTTTCTTCCACAGTTATCTCATTCAAAGAGCCTCCGTCTGGTATCAAGGCAACATCGCACCTGAGCCCCACTTCATCAAATAGAAAACGCATACCAGAGTTACCGCCACGTTCTTCGTCAGACGTGATAGCCAGTCCAAGCGGGAGGTCATCATATTGCATATGTAAATTCCTGAAAATTTCCAGAAGAATTGCCAGAGGGCCTTTCATATCTGCTGACCCCGGACCAACTATTCTTCCATCGGATATTTGTGAACGGTAGCTATGGACGTCGGGATGCGTAATGACATCAATATGCCCGCAGAGAAGTATTTTAGGCTGGTCTACACCTTTAGGAAGGGCAACTAATGATGGAATGTCACAATGGTAATATTTGTTTACAACTATGTTATCAAGCGACTCCACGTGGTTGATAACAAACTCAAAACCGCGTTCGATATCGTCCGGACGGGACGCATCGCTGGGGATCAGTATTAAGTCCCTTGTCAGCGCTACGAGCCTTTTCTGTAGATCTGTCGAAGATTGCGTCATTTTTTCACCTGATCTATATTCTCATTCCCATGCTCTGCGACATAATAATTTTATTTTAATCCCTGTCATAACACCAGCGTAATGGAAGTATAGATTCTATCTGTTTCAGCATGTTCAGGCAATCATCTATTACTCTTCCAAGACATAGAAACTGTCCTTTTTGTACACCACCATTTTCGTCGAGGTTGAAGTTTATGGGTAAAACACCTTCCTGCATGTCAGGATAATAAAGGTAACCGGCCTGGTCGAGCATCTTTAATAGGCTTGTATCCCTCAGTGGTCTGGCAAACCGTACATTTCTCATCAACCAGGCATCATGTGGAAGGAAATGCCTTGCAATAACAGATGGATAGGTAGCACCGGTAATTCGTGCATTTATTTCACACACTCTGACTTCTATATTACCACGATGTTCAACAATAAGAAAGTCAACACTTGCCGTACCTCTGTATCCCTGATCATGAAGCCATGAGCCGGCAGTCGAAGCCTGACGAAACAATTCTTCGTAAACCGGGTCTTCCCTGCAGAAATAAGATGGAGGGGAAAGGTTGCCCTCATGGACGCTGTCTGCATTTAGAATTTGTTCAGTAATATCATAGAGAGATACTGTGTTGTCATTCAGAAACATTTGAATACTGGGTGATCCCAGATGGCGTACATTTGTTACCGTTTCATCAAGCCATCCCTGTACCATACAGGGGCCTTCAAAGAAAAAAGTGTTCCGGGATTGAGTTTACATTGCCGGAGGGTAGTTGGAAAACTGGCCATACCTATACCAGAAGCTCCGATTTGGGCTTTCACCACTGCCTTTTTGTATCCCTGGTTGTGCAGCGTGGAAATACAAGCGTGAACATCGTCTGGTGTTGCTGCCGGTATAGTATCGAATACAGGAAATCCCTGTTCAGAAAGATGATTATGAAGCAGGAATTTATTGTTCCCTCTCCTACTGCCTTCCAGACTGCTTATGGTTGGTTTGTTCAGGGCCTTTGCTATATTCATGAGTACGTTATCGCTGACAAACCCATCTATCCAGGCTGCATCATGTTGATGGATCGTGGTTACTGTTGGGTTTATTTCATCATGGAGCAATTTGTTAACCTGAGCAATAAGACTATCGTAAACTTTATGTGAATAAAATTACAATTGTTTGGCAGGCTCAAGCCAAGGTCGTCCTGGAAATAACGTATCAGGGTTTGATCAGGAGGTTTTTCCAGTACAAGAAGATTGTTGTTTCCCTTGAATATAGAGATTAATAATCGGGACGAGTCTTCCTCCATA
>CAXGMX010000150.1:0-5105 GCA_964010955.1 uncultured bacterium | reverse complement strand
TATTAGTCCGGGTGCATGTGTATTATCAGAATCCATGACTACGATAATATCAGTTTCGTCAGTATTTATTAAAGAGTAAATTAATCCGGTTTTTATCGCTTCATTCAGTCCTTTGTTTTGATCATGTTGAATCAATTTAACCATAGGTAAATTTAATGTCGAAACGACATTAGCCGTATTATCTGTACTCCCATCATTTACCACTATGATTTCAAAAGCCTTAAACCTCTCTCCTAAGATTCGTTTTAAATCCTTTATTAGAGGTAAAATAGCGTTTTCTTCATTATATGCTGGTAGTACAATTTTTATCACTTTTTGACCTGCTTTCAGACATCGGGTTTTGTGCTAAAACATTAACAATCCTACCTGCAGCTTTTCCATCGCCGTAAGGATTTGTCGCCTGTACCATCCGTTCATATTTTTCTTATTCTCTAATAACTCTACCGTTGCTTCTACTATTTCCCTGGATTGAGTTCCCACTACTTCTGCTGCTCCTGCTTCTACTGCTTCGGGCCGTTCAGTTACTTGACGCAATACAAGAACAGGTTTTCCTAAACTGGGAGCTTCTTCCTGTAAACCTCCTGAATCTGTTAATATAAGGTAAGAATGTCTCATTAAATGTACAAAATATTTATAATCTAAGGGCTCAATCAATGAAACATTTATGATTCCTTTCAATATTGAGCATACAGGCTTCTGGACATTGGGGTTTGGGTGGACAGGATAAACTATTTGAACACTAGAGGAGTACCTTAATGCAATCTCCTTTATTGCATTACAGATATTAATGAGAGGTTGTCCGAAGTTCTCTCGTCTATGAGCGGTGACTAGAATGATTTTTTTATTAAATGGTATATCCTCTAAGGGAGAGTTTCTAGTATCGATGTCTGTTGCGGCTATACCAAGCAAGGAATCGATAACGGTGTTACCAGTTACTTCTATCTTATCTGGAGCTACTCCTTCTCTCAAAAGATTTTGTTTTGCCTGCTCAGTATGGGTAAAACACAAATCACTCATACTGTCAATAATTATTCTATTGATTTCTTCAGGATATGGATGTAATTTGTTCCAGGTTCTTAAGCCTGCCTCTAAATGTATAATTTTGACTTTTTGATAAAAAGCAGCTAAGCTTGCCGCCATGCTTGTGGTGGTATCTCCTTGAACTAACAAATAATCCGGTCTCTCTTTTCTGATAATCTCTCCAATCTGAGTTAGAACTGTAACTGTAACATACTCAAGACTTTGATTCTCTTTCATAATGTTTAAATCGTAATTTGGCTTTATTTCAAACAATTTTAGAAGTTGATCGACCATCTGGCGGTGTTGAGCTGTAATGCAAGTGCAGCATATAAACTTATCAGGGTGCTTACACAAACTCTTTTATTGCTGGTGCTATCTTAATTACTTCTGGCCTTGTACCAAAAACACTCAGGATTTTAACCATTTACTCTCCTACATTTATAAATATCAAAGAATTTACTACTATTTATTAGGTCATAATTATTTAAAAATGAATTACGTAATTCTTGATCGAACAAGCGCTTGCGCTCAGAATGAGGAATTTCATCTATCCAGTTTGCCATACGAAATGGAACATTACCCTTGGGGATAAGCCAAATATCAATCTTACAGGCTTCAAAAAATTTGAGACAATCGTTTCCTGTCCAGCATTTCTGCATTTTGATAAGCCATAAATATTGCAAAATCAACATAATAAGGATTCCCCATATAGACAAGAGCTGGTCTATAGTAAGTATATTTATAACCACTATATTCACCTAGTCCCATATGAATAGTTAAATCCGGATATTGCTTGTCAATATTCTCAGATCGTTAATTACTTGCCTTGGAATGGCATCTTCCTTCAGATTTTTACTAAATCTCAAAAACATATATCCAGTTTTTAATCCGCATGGTGGTACTGTTGAGAATGTCAATCCGAGAAGCAACGACAGGATAATCAATAATTTTTATATTTGATATCTTGACATATTGGCAGCTAAATTCAATATTGATTAATTTAGACCAGAATAAACAAATACCGGCATGAATGGCAGCAAATAGAGCTTTCCGCCTCCAGCTATTGCTCCCATAATATTAACAGCAGCTAAACAGACGAATAGTGCGATCAAGGAGAATTTATACTTTAGGAAAAAATCTTTATAATTTTCTTTGTGTTTAGACAGGTACAATAATATAAGAATTGTTGGGATAAAATAATAAAGAAATGAAAACGACAAACAGTCACAAAATAGTTTAAAATACATTGTTTCATTTGAGGCTAATCTAATAAGGTCTAAATAATTGAAAAATGAAATGTTCTTGTACAAAAAAGGTAGAATCACAATAAGAAGTGATAGGCATATTGTGGCTATGTGGAACCTAGCGGATTTTCTTTCAAGACTCAGCAGGAAGATGGGAAGCATATAAAATACTGATGTGATTTTCAGATTGACAGCAAAGCCAAAGCTGATAGATAAAAGAAATAGTGAGAAATATATATTTTTTTGCCTGATTCCAAATAGGGCCAGACCCATAAAGAACATAATCAATGGTTCGCTTCTATTCCAAAATGTCCAGCTGGAATATTGCAGGAATACAATTAGTACATACGCTATTAAGTACAAGCTTGTTTTTGAATTCTTGCGATTGCAAATCGCAAGATATAAGATAATAAAAGAAAATATACTGCCAAGAACACCCACCAGTTTACTTGCTTCGATTGAATCCCCAAAAATGAGATAAAACCATTTCTGTAAAAGAAACAGAGCCGGACCATAAGGAACTCCATAGAATTTCCCTGAAATAAGACTGGGGTACAATTCGTAGTTTCCTTTCAATAAAAAGCCTATTACCGATACTGAGGCTTCTCCATGATCCAGGTACAATGGGGAGAAAGCATAGAGAATAACTATCAGAAAATATATTAGTATTATTCCTATGCTTAATGGAAATAAGTACTTTGGAATAAGAGTTGGAAGAGATGTGCTTAATGCATTTCTCAGAGGATGAAGGTTTACTAATAAGAAGTATGCGATTAGTGTAAAACGCAGCAAAAGAAAAACAATCTGGCAGTCTGAGATAAAATAGAAAAGATTTCTAAAATAAGCAAAGTGGTATAAATCCATGTAACATTTTATAAAATAAGGTAAGAGAATATTCCATTGTATATACGAACAAATCTTAAAAATCTACCATTTTATTTTCATGCACATAGCATATATTATTATTCCATCGTTTTCCAGCAAATTCAATTTCACTTGACATAATGTGATTATAAAAATAAAATGAAGAATCCTCAAATAATTGAAACCTTACAGCGTTGGCACAAGGAATATTTAAAGGTGGAGAGTAAATGACTGATGTTTTTGGTGACAAAACAGAAATAAATAGATACGAGATTGACGAAGAAGCTCCGTGTACCGTTGCCTGTCCGATCCGGCAGGATGCGCGTGATTATGTACAATTGATTGCAAGGGGAAAGTTTACTGAAGCAATGCAGGTCGTAGCAGAGAGGAATGCATTGCCGTCCGCATGCGGTCGTATATGCACACATCCATGTGAGACTGAATGTCGAAGAAACGATATAGACAAGCCTATAGCAATAGCATGGCTTAAACGTTTCCTTGCCGACGGTTATTATAACGACACAACACAAGATAAAGACAGGCAGGCAGAAATCAAGTATCCTGAAAAGATTGCAATCATTGGTGCAGGACCGGCAGGGCTGGCAGCAGCAAAGGACCTGTCACTCCTTGGGTATCAATGCACTATCTTTGAAGCACACTCCGAACCCGGAGGTATGCTTCGTATGGGAGTACCAACATACCGCCTGCCCAGAGATTTCATGGACAAAGACATTAACTTTATAAAAAAACTGGGAGTAGAACTAAAGTATAATACAACTGTAGGCAAGGACTTTCCATTCAGTAATTTAAAGAATAAGGGTTATGAGATTACGTTTATAGCCGTAGGCTTGCCCGTAACCAGACGACTGCCTATTGAAGGCACAGATTTAGATGGCGTGCAGGATGCTATTACTTTCCTTAAGAGCGCAAACTGCTATAACAATGCAAAGGTTGGAATAATGTTCTGGTTATTGGTGGCGGAGCGGTTGCAATGGATTGTGCAAGAACAGCCTTAAGGCTTGGCCCGAAGGAAGTTAACATAGTATGCCTGGAGTCTAGAAATGAGATGCCAACATCTGATTACGAAATTGAAGAAACACTGCAGGAAAAAGCAATACTTCACGCCTCATTCGGCCCTAAAAGGATTATAGGGGAAAATGGCAAGGTCACTGGCCTTGAAACTCTTAAGGTAAAATCTGTTTTTGACAGCCAGGGAAGATTTAATCCCTCATTTCACGAAGGCAGTGAATCAGTAATAAATGCAGATACGATCATTCTGGCTATAGGTCAGGCATCAGATCTATCGTTTCTTGAAGGGCATGAAGAGATAGAAGTTACCAGAGGAGGTACAATAGCCGCAGACGCTGATACTTTAAGTACCGGTATGCCGGGTGTTTTTGCGGGCGGTGATATTGTATTAGGCAGAGGAACTCTTACTATGGGTTTAGGACATGGTAAAAAAGCTGCATTATCTATACATAATTATCTCAGAAAAACTTCCGAGTCTGACCAGAAATTCAGAGATGTTAAACCTATTGATGAGCTGTCAAAGACAGAAACAAGGGTAGACAAATAAAGAGAGAGGAGAGGGATGAAATGCCGGCCCTTGATCCGGATACAAGGGTAGGAAATTTCGATGAAGTTGAATTGGGTTTTACTGAAGAGATTGCAGTACGTGAAGCAATGCGTTGTATGAACTGCGGAAACGGAGCGTCCGTCTCATCAGAAACCTGTATTGCATGTCTGACCTGTGTCAGAGTTTGCCCCTTTGAGATACCAAAAATAAAAGAAGACGAAAATTTTGCTTATATAGATAATGATTGCCAATCATGCGGAATGTGTGTTGTAGAATGTCCAGCCAAGGCAATAGAGTTTAAAGGACCGTATGAGGATATGGGCAAAGATCAATTAAATGACGCTTTCAAGGTAAGCAAGTAAACCTCTGAGCCGTTGATAATAAACTTCTATTGCAGCTAT
>CAXGMX010000149.1:0-5134 GCA_964010955.1 uncultured bacterium | reverse complement strand
CACTAACTACGGAATTAGCATTTCGTCCAGTCATCCCTTCACTACTTAAATTACCTATTTTTTGAATCAATTCAGCATGGGATTCTCTCATATCCTCAAAGACTTGCCCGAACATCTCCCTGGTATCATTCATCATTTCTGTTACTTCAGGATTTTCGCTCCCTTCCGGGGTCTTAATTTCCATGTTAATAAGAGCAATTTCCACTTCCTCATGCATGCCAGTTAGCTCAATTGCAAATTCCTTGAATTCAACCCCGAATTCCTCCTTACCCTCTTTACCACTATCAAAATATTTATCAGCATCCTTCTCTAATGACTCAATTGCTTTTTCCAGGGCTTCTTTAGCACGGTTGTCGTTGACATACATCTTTCCATAGGCATTTGTTAATTCAATATAGGCAGCATTCCTTTCTTCGTCAGTTAGATTCTCCCGTTGAAGGTTTTCCTGGGCAGCCACTACCTCTTTACTCTGTATAGTAGAATTTGTTTTATGATTTCCTTGTACTCAGCCATGTTCTTTTTGAAAACCATAACCTCCCGCCCCCTCCCCCCCCACGCACATTCCTTTATCTGATTTACACCAAAAACAAATAACAGGCATGCAAGTACTGCTATTCCGATTCTAATTTTCATTTTCCATACCCTCCTAAGTTATAAACTTAAAAATCCCGTTAAATACTTTTTTACAATTTCTCCGTATCAGACATTAAGTCTTAACTCCGGCCTGGAGTCTACGGATCAACCTGTTAACACATAGCCTATAATCTTTAATATCAAAATAGAATTAAATTTGTCTAGGCAAGATACGAACAAATGTTCTTACTATTACGGCATTTCCATCATCGCCAGAATCGTAAGATTGTTCATCGTAAGAACCGCCAGTCAGCAACGCCTTATGTCTCTTATTTACTTTAATGCCCCTCGTTAATACATCTTCTGTTTTTTCTGAAGGGGCTCTATACCTTACCATATCCATTTTATCTATTACGGGATTATATTTTATCCTGTTTCTCGACGCTATTACTTCTACTTTATCTACTCCATAAGGTGCTGTCGCATCAAAAGAAAAACCCATAAAATCTGCAGGGATTTCCACGGGAACATTCGCCCTAATGAAATTGTGATCTTTGTAGTATTCGTTCGGACACAGCTGAGTAATCTTGCCCTCGCTGTCAATGGATCGGAGAATATAATAGCAATCTTTGGAAGCCTCTATTATGAAGGTTATTTTTTCGCCCTCATAATAAATCCCGCCCTTTCCCTTATCCGGCCTGATTCTAATCTTGAATACACCGGAATCATGGACAGGTGGAGGAGGTATCGAGGAAGCAACTGACTCAGCAAAAGTAAAGTCCAGCACCGTAGAGATATTTCCGGCATCCATTCTTTGGTCGTGAAGAATACCAAGATAATTGACCATATCAAGCTCACCCATGGTCTTTTCTATCTCCAACCTCTCCCCCTGCAGGTTCAGGACACACACGGCATACTCAAGAAATAACAGCTGTGTTTTATCAACGTTCTTGCCGAGCCTAACCGATGCCTTCAGCTGTTTGAATAATGGAATATCGGGATCAATCTCGATATGCTGTTTTCTTATAGCAGCCAATAGCTCAGTCTTGTCCTTGGCCATATAATCAAAAATTTCAAGCTTGTCAGTATCGAATAACTCTGAAAATTTGTCTGTTTCATTATTCAAGTCATCCAGTGCAATATCCAGTTCTTCATCCAGATCATTAGCAACCATCTTTATCTGGCGGTTCCATTCAACCGGGTATGTTTTGGCGATGACAGCAAATTTTTCCTCCGCATAATCAATTTCCTCAATAAGCCGGCTCTGCAATACAACCCTTTCTTTGATTATCTTAGTAGCATTTGTATAACCACCTTGTGAATTACCTGATATTACTAATTCAATAGCCGAAAATGTTCTGAGTTTTTCTTGCCGGAGCTTTGCGATAACTTCACCAATGCCTTGCATTGTAACCTTGTATTCGTTAAGCAGGTCCGCAGTATCACCGCCTTTAACTTGAACGACATTTGTGTTCTCCTGATAGGAACTTTGACTGTAACTAACTTTTTCGTGTGCTATGTAGTCTGCTGTCACTATTTGTGAAGTTTGACAACCGGCCATTAGCATTGCATAAAATAGAGCAACATACACAAAAACAGAAGCCTTACAAATTGTGAGTTTCATTCTCCACCCTCTCTGTTTTCTTCTCTCCCACTAATTTTCTCGATAAGCATAGCAACGCCCCATCTAACTCTTTTAACTATGGCCATCAGAAACAGTGAAAACTCTTCGCCGAGTTGAATGCCTAACCTTTGTGCCTGCTTACTGCGTTTAGACGGAGTGTTTCAGAAATTTCAGAAAATTTCCCTTGTACAAAGTCAATCAAAGGAAAGCCTCATTTTTGCCCTACATCGGTATTCAATTCTTCCTCTCTTCTCTGTTCTTCCCCGGACAACTCTGTAAGCATAGTACTGCCACTACTTACAGCCTTATCAACGGTTTTTTTTTGCAGAGCTAAAGGAATTAACAATTTTGACGTTGATAGTTTCTCCGAATAAATAGAACGAAATTGTGTATCCGATAACGGCTAAAACAGACAACATAATAGCGAATTTTATTAGCTTACCCAATGTAAGCCAAATTGCTACGAGACACAGAATGGCAAGTGCAGAAAAGATTGCTAATCCCCACACATTCTCAGAAATGATGGTTGGTAGTGTTTCCATACAAATCTACTCACAAGAAATTATAAAAGTACAATTTTAAAATTCCTAGAAAACGCTACGAGAAGATTTTCTGGTAAAAAAAAGCTAACGATACATTTTACATAAATCAAATACTAGATGTAAAGTCAATAGTATAAACACTTTATTTGTTGGTTTATATATCACTATAAGTGCTTAGTCAACTCTATTTTTGAAACATATATCACTTATAAGCGCTTGGTCAAATTAGAACGAAGTAATAATAGAGAGTTGGGGGCACAAACCCAGACAATATTAGGACTTACAATAAAGACTTTGTGGAAAATCCGCGTTAAAACTCGGACGCTTGACAGGAAGAATAAAAGCTCACAATCATAAATTAATTCGCAAGTAAACTACATGCTATACACAACTTGAAACATGCAACTCGTAATATCTTTAACTGATTCATGGAGCTAACTTTTGTCTGTAATTTGTCTTTTTGTGTTGCAAATTAAATATTTTTTTCCGTCTAATAAGTTGTAGAATCACAGAATCGCAAAATAGTATATTGAAACTCCCTGCTCTATCCGCTTGCAAATCACCATGTTAAACCATTGGCAGGGAAAAGGCCAGAAAGTTCTCATCCATTTACGAAAACCATACCAGGCTGGCAAAAGGATAGTAAGGAGCTAATTCATTATGAAGCACAGAAACAACATAAAAATCATGCTGATTATCATGTTGTCTCTAACATTGTCAATAGTAAGAGCCGGGGGAGATGAAACACAATCCTCCACTGCACATTTACAAAATGGCAAGAACACTTCCGTATCTACAGAACTTTCTCCCTGTCTGTTAATAAGATATACAGCAAAAGCTGGGCTATAGTAATTGGCATAAATCAATATGAAAAATGGCCCGGTTTGGAATACGCGGTGAATGATGCTACAGCCATAAAAAACAAGCTGGATGAATTAGGATTCGATGAAATCATCAGCCTGACAGACCACGAGGCCACAAGACAAAAAATTACTCAAGTGCTGGGAGATAGACTGCCCCGTGAAGCGAAAAAAAACGAACAGGGTGTTAATATTCTTTGCCGGTCACGGCCAGACAGAGGAACTCGATGGCAAACAATGTGGCTATATCATTCCAGTAGATGGAGAGATGCGAAACTACTTCTCTTCTGCTATTTCCATGGTACAGGTACGAGAATTCTCCAAACGTATACCCGCAAAACACATCTACTATGTTATAGATGCCTGCTATTCCGGACTAGGATTAATGCGCTCCGGACCCAGATTTTCTCGGAGACAGATGGGTTTTTAGAAAAAGTTACCTCTCAGAAAGCTGTACAGATGGTTACAGCAGGAGGCAAAGATGAACAAGTGGTTGAAGATGGAAAACATGGACTATTTACAGATTACTTCCTGTCAGGATTAGAAGGCGTGGCAGACGCAGATAAAGATGGTATATTAACAGCCAGTGAGATTGGGTCATACATAGGTCCTGCTGTATCAAAAGCATCACGTAATAGGCAGACACCCCAGTTTGGCTCCCTGGAAGGGGAAGGTGAATTCGTGTTCGTATTGCCCAAGGCCGGTGTCTCAGTAAACAATACAAACCAGGATCCGGATATTGTAAGGGAGCGTAATAAACTACAAGAATGGGAAAAAAAATTGACGAAGTGGCAAGAAATGTTAGAACGGCAGACTAAATATCACGATGATAAAGATGCAAGGAACGCAATACCGGTACCAAACGAAGATGCCGACAATCCAATGCAAGAACAGGATATAGAGATACATAAGAATATAGTAGAATCGATAAAACAAAAACAGAGAACTTCCAAATCTATGACCAAACTGAGAGACAGACCTAAAACTCTTTCAACAGATGAAATCAGGAAGATGTTTAAGAACAAGGGATTCAGAGATATTGAGTGGAATCCTGAAGGTGACTTTCCTAATGAATATGAGGAAAAAATTCTTAGTAAACACAGAGTGGTCATAGATTATGCCTGTGGTTTAATGTGGCAACAGTCGGGCTCACGGAATAAAATAACCTTGAAAGAAGCTAAGGATTATGTCAGGCAGCTTAACAGGAATAGCTACGCCGGATTTTCAGATTGGCGAATGCCCACAATCGAGGAATTGGCTTCACTTCTGGAGCCTTCAACAGGCGGAACACGGTTAATAGACGAGGCGTTTGATCCGCAACAGCAGTGGTGCTGGAGCAGTGACAAGAAACCCACTCGTGATGCATGGCCCATCTCCTTTCGTAGTGGTATTGTAAGCTATACCGGCTGGAATAGTAAATACCATGTACGAAGTGTGCGTTCAATAGAATAAAGAACTTAGCAAAAAGTAAAGATATATTGCTATTTATTAGGAGGAATAGTTATGAAATAAAGGAACTTAATAATATCATACGT
>CAXGMX010000148.1:0-5204 GCA_964010955.1 uncultured bacterium | reverse complement strand
CAGTATCGCTTAAGATAACCTTCTTACCGTTTTCCAATTCACACAAACTTAGTCCTTGTGTCAAGGGTAGCAAAAAGTTAATTTTCTAACTAAATAACTCCGGCATCTGTCAATCTGTTCATTAATGTTGACTTGCCGGCATTTGTATATCCTACCAGGGAGACAGTAGTATGTTCTTTTCTTGACTTTGCCTGATGTTTTCTGCGCTTTTCAATCTGTTCGAGTCGTTTCTTCAGAGCAAGCACTCTTTTTGACACCAGACGCTTATCCACTTCTAATTGCTTTTCGCCGGGACCTCTGGTTCCTATGCCTCCCTCTATCCTGGAAAGATGAGACCACATTCTCTTCAGGCGCGGTCTTGTATATTCCAGTTGTGCCAGCTCTACTTGCAGTTTTGCCTGAGCTGTTTTTGCCCTTGCGGCAAAGATGTCCAGGATGAGTTCACTCCTGTCAATTACCTTTGTATCTATAATCTTTTCCAGATTACTGACTTGTGCGGGAGCAAGATCGTCGTCGCAGATTACAACGTCTATTTCTTTGTCTTTACACAACTCAGCTAATTCAGATACTTTTCCCTTACCCAGGTAAAGAGAAGGATCAATTTTTTTCCTTCTCTGTACAACACTATCTAACACCTTTGCTCCCGCCGTTTTAGCCAAACTCATAAGCTCGGCAAGGGAATCTTCACTATTTTTGTCTTTATGCAATATTGTATGAAGCAATATTGCACGCTCTGCTCTAACAGATAAGTCTGTTCTCTTTAACTCTACCATATACTAATTGAAATTAACGTCTTCTCTTCTTAGTGGCCTTTTTCTTTGTAGTTTTTTCTTTGTAGCTTTCTTCTTGGCTGCCGGCTTACTTGCTGCTTTATATAAAGACTGCATATAACTCTTTGTCTTCTTCAGGCCATGCTTCTTTGCCTGGAAACGAACCGCTTCCAATGTTCTCTTAAGCTTCTTTGCAAGTTTTTGTGTGTCCGTCGTTGAATACTCCTTCTTCAGCGTGTTCAATTCTGCCTTTGTCCATAATTTAACAGCTTTTTTTCTCGCCTTTTTCTTAACAGTCTTTTTCGCCTTCTTCTTGGCTTTCTTCTTAGCAGCCATTTTACGCACCTCCTGTAAAGGTTACAAAAGTTAGAATACTCTTTAAGTTATTTTCTTCAATTATTACGCCTCTTCTCTCCCACACTATAAGTGGCTTGTATCATGAGACTTAATTATTGTCAAGAAAAAAAATGCATTTACTTACACTTTAATTATTACTACAGATCGTTTTCTGATATGTATATTTTTCTTGATTTAAATTATTAACCATATAAGATTGAAAAGAGTTTTTAATTTAGCATATTTTACAAGAAACCAGTTTGCAAAATCATGAATACACTTATTGCGTTACCTGCTTTCAACGAAAAAAAAGACATCGGCTTGATAATTTCACAAATAAAGAAGTATGATCTGGATATCCTTGTGATAGACGACGGGTCCACTGATGGCACACAAGAGCAACTGTCAAAAATAGATAATATAAATACCATTGTACACGAAGAAAATCTTGGCTACGGACATACCATCAACGATGCCTTCAAATATGGAATCTCAAACAACTATGATAATATAATTACAATGGATTGCGACGGTCAGCATACACCGGATGAAGTACAGATTTTTCTCGCACAGATAGCAGACTATGACATTGTATCAGGATCAAGATATTTAATAGAAGATAACAAGCATGATCCAAAGATACCACCCGATAGATACGCAATAAACATGGAAATAACCCAAACGTTAAACAAAATTACAGGACTTGATCTGACAGATTCATTTTGCGGTTTTAAGGCGTACAAAGTTGATGCCTTGAAGGAAATGAAGCTGACTGAAAATGGCTACGGCATGCCTCTGCAATTGTGGATGCAGGCGTGGAAATTAGGGCTGCGTATTAAGGAAATTCCAGTTAAACTCATATACAACAATACTTCAAGAAGTTTTAGTGGAGAGTTAGATGAACCTGCAATAAGATTGAGTTATTATAAAGAAATAATTGAAAAAGAAATGATTAAGCACGTAAAAAGCAGCGTAACAGCATAAAACTGATGTACACAATCAAAAAATTCTTAAAAAATATGATTTCTGTAAACCCATCTTCTGAAGAAGGACAAACTTTCGAAGAAAAACGAAACAAATGGTGCAAACGCAATTAATGTCCAGAGACATCGTAGATGAAAAAGTACTCCGTGCTATGGCAAAAGTCCCCCGGCATGAATTCCTGCCTGCAGAACTTTGGGACAAGGCTTATGATGACACACCATTGCCTATCGAGGAAAATCAAACTATTTCTCAGCCTTATATAGTTGCATATATGATTCAGGCTCTCTCGCTTAAGAAGGGAGACAGGATTTTGGAAGTGGGTACAGGTTCCGGCTATCAGACTGCACTTCTTGCAGAGATACACGAGGAAATTTATACGGTTGAAGTCAGGCCACAACTTGCACAGAAAGCGTTGGCAAAGTTAAACGAATTGGGTTACGGCGACAGGGTAAAGATTCATATTGCTGACGACAGTTTAGGCTATGAAGAAGAAGCCCCTTTTGATGGAATAATAGTGGCGGCAGCTACTTTTAATATACCTGAACCACTTATTGATCAACTTGCAGAAAAAGGAAAGATTATAATACCGATAGGTGGCAGGGAATTACAAACCCTGGTCCGGGCAACAAAAATAAATGGGAAATTAGCAGAGGAAGAATTTTTTAAATGTATGTTTGTTCCATTGGTAAGGAAAGGGTTCGAAAAATAATTAAATTTTAGTGATGAGTATTCAAAAACATATACCTTCTTTATATATTCATATACCATTTTTGCATAAGCAAATGCATATATTGTGATTTCAACTCAATTGTAATGAAATCACAAATAGTGGATGAATATCTCAATGGTATTGAAAATGAACTCCAGGCAATAAACGGAAAATATTCTTTTACAACAGTCTATATAGGTGGCGGCACACCTACTGTTCTAAATGAGATTCAACTAAGCAAACTGTTGAACATAATCTCTAAACACGTTGACGTCTTCAATCTCAAAGAATATACAATTGAAGTAAATCCCGGCACGCTGAATGAAGAAAAAAATCTTGCTCTAAAGGATAGTTATATTGACCGGATCAGTATTGGTATTCAATCTTTTAACGATAAATATCTGAAACTCCTGAGACGAATTCATACCGCAAAGGAAGCAAAAGATGTTTTTTCCAGCTTAAGAGAGAAAGGGTTCGAAAATATCAGTATTGACCTGATTTACGGTTATCCTGCTCAAACCCTGAACGAATGGAAAACGGATCTAAGAGAATGCTTCATTTTGGGCCCCGAGCACATCTCGGCTTATTGTCTTACGTATGAAAGTGGAACACCGCTTGTTGGAATGATGGATTTCGGAAAGCTTAAAAGGCTCAGCGAGGAAGAAGAACTTAATATGTATGAGTACACAAATGATTTCCTCGGTAATGAAGGTTATAGACACTACGAGATATCAAATTTTGCAAAACCGGGTAAGGAGTGTCAGCATAATACCGTTTACTGGGAAAATAGAGAATACATCGGTATAGGTGCCGGAGCATTCTCTTATATTAATGGTGAACGGTACTGTAGTATAAAAAATGTAAAAGAATATATATCTGCTGTAAAATCAAAAAAGAATTTAATATGTTTCTCTGAGAAATTACCTCAGGAAAAACGTGCGTCAGAGATACTTATTATGGCATTGAGAATGACATCCGGTATTTACAAAAAAGGTAATTTTTTAACAGGTCCGGTTATAATCTAACCGAATTATTCGGCACGCAACTAAACGTTCTTGCGCAGGCAGGTTTAATAAATTTCGATGATGAAAGAATAAAGTTAACCAGGAAGGGTCTGTCTCTGGCAGATTCAGTAATGGTGAAATTTGTGTAACAGTTTTGTTAAGGAGCTATAAAGTTGATAAGTGCAATAGATTTAAGAAAAGGGCTGGTAATAAGGATTGACGGAGAACTCTATACGGTATCCGGCTATAACCATGTCACCCCTGGTAAAGGACGCGCACATATGCAGGTAAGTATAAAAAGTTTAAAACAGGGTAATGTCACACAAAAACGTTACAGGCCTTCAGACAAAGTGGAGGATGTATTTCTTGACCACAGAGATATGGAATATCTGTACCAGGAGGGAGACAACTATTGCTTTATGGATACGGAGAACTATGAGCAGGTTTTTCTCTCAAAGGATGTCCTTGGAGATGCGATGTCGTATATAGCGCCAAACGCCAAAGTTTCAGTTTCACTTCATGAAAATAACGCCATTGGAGTAGAACTCCCGTCATCAGTTACATTGAAAATAATTGAAACCGACCCCGGTACAAAGGGAGATACTGTAACTAATGTATTCAAACCGGCAACACTGGAAACCGGTTATATGACTAAAGTACCGCTTTTTATCAACACAGGTGAAATTATAAAGATCGATACACGTACAGGCGAGTTTATGGGCAGGGCATAGAATAAATAAGTGTGAAGTGTCTACCTGACCGCCAGTTTGTTAGGCGGAAAGTGCCTAAAGTTAGGAAAAAATGGAAACAAACATAGAAGAGTCTATAAAGATATATGGGAAAAAGATAGATGATTTACTTAAAGAAATTATTCCTCAGGACAGGGATGATTATTTAAGTGAGCCTATATGGCATCATCTTAGAACGGGTGGAAAACGTATAAGGCCTGCGATATGTCTGATTACGTGTAAGGAACTTGGAGGCAACCCGGATGACGCGCTTCATTTTGCATTAGCTATAGAAATCTTACATAATATGTTCCTGCTGCATGATGATATAGAAGATGAGGACACAATGAGACGCGATCAGCCAACCGTATGGGTAAAATACGGAATCGCCAATGCCATTAATTCCGGTGACTATCTACTGGCGCGTGCATACACAAGCATTCTCACAAGTCCGGCACCACCGGACAGGAAGTTGAAGTTTCTGGAGATCTTTACATTAACATATAGAAAAACTGTCGAAGGACAGGCGCTGGATATCAATGCAAGAGGCGTCAGGGACTTTACTGTACGAAAAATATATTGAACTGGTGAGGCTGAAGACAGGATATTACCTCGCCTGTGGAATGGTTGGCGGCGCCGTAGCGTACGGGAACTCAATGGCACAATAGACAAG
>CAXGMX010000147.1:0-5275 GCA_964010955.1 uncultured bacterium | reverse complement strand
TTAGTTAGTAAATAAAAGACTATTAGTCAAAAATTATGGATGAGCATAGAGCACAAATATTGAACTACTTAAATGAAGCCGGTTTTTAAACTGGGCCTTCTTTGTAAATTTTGGGCATCATTCAAAACTTGAATATGAACGTTTTATTTTGTAAGTTTATCAGGAAAATGATTTCGTGATTTTTCGTGTATTTCGTGGGCCACAATGATATTAATAATTTTATCCATACTTTCATTACCGTTAACGGCCGCATGCTATTTTTATTCGAAGATTAAGCTGTGTGTTCTATTTGCCTTAATATTCCTTGTTTCGAATATAATATTCGCACATGGCCTTCTCTATGAGGATTATACATTTTTCTTCTATCTGCTCCTGGTGCCGTGTGTTGTGTTTCCGGTTTCATGCCTGACAGCGTTTGCCCTTGACGTAAAATACGGAATATTCTGCATAGACACCTCTTTTTCATCAATAATAGCATGGATATTTTCGCCAATATTACTTCCTATAAACTTAATTATTCTATACCTTGGCAACTAAAAAAATATTTATAAGTGCCGGCGAGACATCCGGTGACATTCACGGTTCAAACCTCATACGTGAGATACATAAGAAAAATCCTTCAATCAAGATTTACGGTTTAGGCAGGAATAGAATGGTTGATGCAGGTATGAATTGTATTCATGACATGAGTTCACGTTCTGTCATGTGGCTGCATACTCTGAAAAAGATTCCAGGATTATGGAATGTATTTAAAGATTGCACCCGTTTTTTTGATAAAGAGAAACCTGAACTGGTCATACTGCTTGATTACGCAGGTTTTAATTTCTACCTTGCGAAAGCGGCAAAGCGAAGAAATATTCCAGTCATGTATTACATAAGCCCCCAGCTCTGGGCTCATGGGCCATGGAGGGTAAAGAAGATAAGGAAACTGGTAGACAGGATGGTGGTAATATACCCTTTCGAGGAAGCATTCTATGCCAGTGAGGGTGTCTCTGTAAAATATGTCGGGCATCCGCTTTTTGATGAACTTCATACGAGGGAAATAGATGAAACCCTCGTTGGAAGATTGAAAGATGGAGAAGGCAAGGCGATTGTTTCATTATTACCCGGAAGCCGCAAACAGGAAATAAGCAGGCTGTTACCTGTTCTCCTGAAGGCAGCAACCGCTATTCATCAAAAAATCCCATCAGCCAAATTCCTTTTATCCTGCAGTAACATAAGAAATTTAGAATTGATAGACGGTATTACAAAGAGTTTTACATTTGCAAATAGTAACAAGAATTTGTCGATTGAAATAGTTACAGAAAAGATTTCTGAAGTGATAAAAGCCTCTTCACTTTGTATCACCAGTTCGGGAACGGTTGTCCTGGATATAGCAAATTATCACGTCCCTATGGTAATCTGCTACCGTATCTCACCATTCTCCTATTTTACTGCCCAACCATTTATTACCACGCCATATATAAGCCTGGTAAATGCGATTGCGAAAAAAAAGATTGTCCCGGAGAAATCCATGTACAGTGATAATTATAAATGGCTGGTCTCACACGCAACCGAGCTGTTATTAAATGAAGAAAAAAGGCAGACGTGCATTGCCGAACTCAAAGACATGGTATCCTTAATAGGGACACCAGGCGCATCGGCAAAGGCCGCTGATGAAGCCTTGAGTATGATATGAATAAAAGCCGCAACTTTAATAGAAAGGGTATTAACAGAGGTTTTCATCTTGAAATTATATTTACATTGCTGTTTGTTCAATTATCTGTATAATGCAGTAATACGATCTTTTCTATAAGATCTACAATTACAGTAATAGGAACAAACTATGGTTAAAAGAATGACCAGTAAAGAAAGAATTATGCAGATGGCTGGGGAAACCGTTGCAGGCAAAGAAAAGAAAGTGGAAAAAAAGAAGAAGGCAACAACCCGTAAGAAAAAAGTCGAAAACCGTAAAACGGTATAAAGCCGTTTGGAAGGTTTTTGATACCGGCTATAAGGAGGTGGCTTGCTTTCCTTATTCTGAGAAGGACGAAGCTAATGCAAAGGCAAAAGACCTTACCAAAAAAAAGAATAATAATCATTTTGTAAACGAGATAAAGGTACTCATGAAAGATGAGTGAACATGCGCAGAATCCGCGGATGTATAGCGAACTAAGGTCCTCCAGATTTCAAACGTTTGTAGATTGAAAATTCTCTTTCCGATTCTTTTACCTTCCACTTTGCCCTGTAGATTATACCAAGGGCAAAATGCGCATCCAGATTATCCGGGTTTATTTCTATGGCCTTCCTCAGCTTGTAAACAGCATTTTCCATATCGCCTTTTTTAGCATAAGTAATTCCAAGATTATAATGGGCTTCGCCATAATCAGACTTCATTTCAATCGCATGTTTGTATTGATATATGGACTCATCGATCTTTGTTTTTAAAACTCATATGCGACCCCAAGATTATTATAGGCTTTTGCGTAAGCAGGGTTTATCTTGATCGCAGTCTTCCATTCCGCAATGGCACTGTCCAAATCACCCAGATGGCGATATATGAGTCCTAAATTATAATGGGCCTTCGTATGATTGGGATCAAGCTCAACTGTTCTGGTCAGTTCTGCGACCGCTTCTTCGGGCATATCTTTTTCAATATAAATTGAACCCAGGTGATAGTGTGCCTCGGCATAATCATCTTTTATTTCTATTGCATTTTTAAGGGATGTTATAGCCTTGTCCACCAGGCCCTTTGAATAATATGCAAAGCCAAGATTATTATATGCCTTATAGTGTTTTGGTTTTGTCTCTAAAACTTTTTCCCATGCTGTAATCGCTTCATCCAATAAGCCCTTGTCACTATAAGCGTTTCCCAGGAGAAAATGGAGAAGGCTATTATCAGGGTTGAGCTCAATGCCCTTTTTTAACATATTTACAGCATCTTCGATCAGCCCTTTCTTCAGATATGCAAAACTTGAATTATAATACGCTTCCGCATAATCAGGCTTGATCTCTATCGCCCTGCTGTAAGCTGTGATAGCTTCATCCGATAAGCCTTTCCTATAATGAATTACTCCCAGATTAACGTAGGCTTTTGAGTAACCGGGATCTGTTTTTAATGCCTCTTGAAACTCCTTTATAGATTCATTGAGCATGTTTTTTCTCATATAGATTACGCCAAGATTATAATGGGCTTTTACGTGGCCTGGCTCTAATTCAAACACCTTTTGCAGTTCTGATATAGCTTCGTTTAACATTCCAGCCTTAAAATAAGCAATACCCAGATTAAAACGTACATTTGCATCGCCCGGGGTAATTGAGGCTATATTCTCATATGTGATAATGGCATCCTCAAATTTTCCTTTTTCATAAAACGCTATAGCCAGATTGTTTAAAGTCTTTATATCCTCCGGATCTATTTCAGCCGCCTTATTCAATGCTGATATTGCTTCATCCAGCATCCCCTTCTTCCTGAATGCAACTCCCAGGTTGAAATATGCATCCAGGAATCCGGGTGCAAGAGTTGCGGCCTTCTCAAGTTCAGAAACGGCATTATCCAACTGGCCCTGTTCAAGATAGGCAGTACCAAGATTGTAATATGATTCGGCATAGTCAGGATTCACCTCAACAGCCTTTTTATAACTTGCGATAGCATCATCCGGTAATCCCTTTTTATAATAAATAATTCCCAGGTTGTTTAATGATTGATAATGGTCAGGTTTAATTTTAATCGCCTTCTCATACGCAGCAATTGCATCGTCTACTAATCCTTTTTTGTTATAAAGGAAGCCCAGGTTGTATTCTGCCATTACATTAGTTTTATCAACCTGCAATACCTTCTTGAATATACGAATTGCTTTATCGGTATTTTCCTGATTGGTGTAAATAGCCCCCAGGTAAAAATATGCCTTAACATAATGCTTATTAAGTTTCAGGATTTTGTTAAACTCATCTACTGCTTCAGACACCATTCCCTTATCATAGTAAGCCAATCCAAGATAATAATGACCCTCAACATTTGATGGTTCTATTTTTAATGCCTTCTTCAATGCGTCAATTGATTTAACTAAATCGTTTTTTACCTTATCCTCACCATGCACAAGATTGACTTGTTGTGCAATTAAAATGGTAATTATAGTAAAAAACAAAACGTGGGCTAAATTACGCATAATTTTCATATCCCTCCTGTAAGTTACTGTTTCTGTAACTTCCCTTCAGCTTGTTTACCAGCTTCTTCCACAACACCTTCCTCTGGTAAGGCTGTTTGGATCTCCGGTTCTAATATGGCAGTGGGTAGTTCTGTTTTATCATAAATAGTACGCGAGAGACTGTCATTGGCAATCTTTACTTCTAATGGAAGGCACAAAGAATCCAGTGTATGCAGCCCTGAAACCTGTTCATTGAACTTGTCCAGTAGAACTACAAAACCAGCCGTAACCGCTCTGGCCCTGTCTGCCCTCAACCCCTCGTTCTCTGCAACCTTTAATTTATAATTCGTGGCTTCCTCTGGCGTGTCAAGAGGATGCAGCTTTTCCTTACGCACGGAAACACTGACCGGCTTGTCTAACGGCAAAGTAACAGGCTTACCCATTAAAACCCTCTCCGGTTTTTCGAATGGTGATTCAATGGTATCTTTCTCAGTCTTTGTTTGAGCAAACTCACCCGGGATTACATCCTCAAGTCTTTTGGACAACAGTTCATCCGGCAGTTCTTCGTGTGTGCCAATTAGTTTTTTTACCAGTAAATCACCCACAAGGAGTTCCTTAAAGGTGTATTCCTTATGCTCGTTCCTTTGTAAACTGTAGTTAGCGTAGATAAGCATGACTACTATTATTACGGATAATGCCGTGACAATCTTGCCCGAAGATTGGGGTGTTATTATTTTCAGAATATGAAGAAAGATGACAAATAAGAACACCGAACAACCGACCTCAATAAGTCCCGGCTTGCCATTTTCCACTGTAAGTAAGACCAACAAACACCACTGCCAGCAGAAAGAAAGTGATGCACGTGTATAATATTGCCCTTTTCAATTTATTACTTATCTTTCTTCATATAAGATTTTCTTCCTTCAGGCTATGTTAAAGTCCTGAAAGAGTTGGATAGGCATTCACAATCCATTATATTGCATGAATATAATAGCTTTTCAATTATTTTTTTCTACAAGTGAATTTGTCTGTCGCAGAAATAAAGAGACATGGCAACCAGAAAGGTGTTAGTGAAGTTTGGAAAGGAAAGAGAACTAATATTATTCAGGGATATACGGAAGATAGGTTATATCATCTTTATAACTTCG
>CAXGMX010000146.1:0-5277 GCA_964010955.1 uncultured bacterium | reverse complement strand
GGGATGTTCGCTTTCCTGACCCTGAACATTCCCATTCATGACGCCTAGAGTTGCAATGGCAGCAACAAAAATAAGTGTTAAAAATATTTTCATGTCATCTCCTTTCCTAAAAAAAATCCAATAACCTGATAATTTAAAACCGTGAACTCAAGATGTTAAAACTACTAAAAACCTTTTTGATTTACAGGAATTATATTTTGAGCATGGTATTGACTGGGCACTTTAAGAATCCGACAAGTGTAATTCTTTTTCCATATAACTTACTCTCTCTTTAGCCTGCCATATTCTGATTCCCATCAAACCACGTATATAACCAAACAGTTCATTTGATTTCTGTTCATCTATAATATGGGTATAAGTTTCTATTGCCTTATCATAGTAGTTCGCCTGTTCACTTTCAAATAACAATGCCAATTCTTCGTAAAGATTTCCAATTCGATATTGTGCATTAAAGGGTGTTATCCCCGTAAACTTCTCTATTATTTCATTAAATTTTGTTGTTGCCATCTTATAATTAATTTTAGCCCCTTCATCATCTCCCACATCATAAAGCGCCATGCCTACATAATGATACGCTTCGGCTACTGCATACGTATGTTCCTGCGCCTCTTCTTTGAACCCTTCTTTAAGTTCCTCCAATATGTTCTTATTTCTTCTTTCCACCGCATCAACAAGACTGATACTCAGTGGAATCCCGGAATCTTCCAGTTCATTCTGGCTCTCTATCCTTACATGCGGGAAGAGTAATTTTGAAAGACTCTCCAGGCTCAACCCTTTAACCAAATAGAGATCACTGACCGAATGGAACTCTTCATGCTTTTTCCTGTAAGCTGTAATAATATCTGTCCCTTCTCCACTCATCCCAAACTCTGTATTCAAGAATAATTTGAGGTCATCATCACCGGCCGAACCAGTTTCTTATATAATCTCAGTAACTTAACTAAAACCGCAGTTTGTAAGAAGGTGTTTCTCCATGTAAGACAGATCTTCTGAAGAAAACAAGCCATGGATTCTTACAAGAGAAATCTGATTGTCTTTTTATTGTCATAAAAAACTTCCAGTGCTATTTTTAAGCTTGCATTCCTGTAGATCCTTTAAGTTTTTATAATTGAGTTCCTGATACTTTTTGTCAATCCTGTTAAAATATTCCCCTATTATATCTCTCATCTGGATAGAATTTAATTTACGATGCAGTTTGAGTTCATGTGGACTATACTCTAAAGCCTTTTTATAGTGTTCAACAGCTTCTTCATACTGTTGGTTCTGGCAATCCTTATCTCCGAGATATTCATAAAATCTTTTAGGCATTCTCCTCGGACGGAAGGCTTCCCTGTCTAAATGGGCAGACTTTTCAAAATGTTCTACTATCTCTTTTGGAGTCTGTAAGGATTTTTTTGTAAGGAAATCCAGGCCTGAAATATATTCATATATGCAATTACATTTCTGTACCAGATCTTCGCTGATGCCGTTACATATCTTTGCCTTCTGAATGCAATCTCTTGCCTGCTGAAACAAGCCAAATTCTGAGTACACTTCACCTAATTGAAAAAGTATATTTACATTCGCTTCACTATCTTTATCCTGATTATCCGTATATTGCTTTAAGAATTTCTCAATAGCGGTCTTATAAATAACAGGAACAACTTCAACTTTATTGTCTGCAACACGAACTACGTGTACTTTTATATCTCCCGATTCATGATCAATATCCACACCGGGAACTTCCTCTCCATCAGGAAGTTTTATCCATGGTGTTTTCTTAATAACGCTTGCAGTAAAGACTACATCCTTTCCCTTAACTATATCTTCTATAGTCAATATCCTGTTCCACGGTATTTCTCCCTCCTTTTCTGTGCCGGGCATTACGATCTTAAAATTCCTCAAAATATCAATTTCACTCTTTTTGAAAAGATCCCAGTTCTTTAGTTTGCCCAATAGTTGCTCCTTCTGCGCAACCTCAAGCGGCAATATCCTCAATGTCATTTCTCCGCCAAGTTGCTTTACTATTATGCCACTCAAAACAGCTTCAGGAATACCTCCAACTCCTATGATCAAATCAACTTCTCTCCTTGACACTGCAAAAGTGGGGGTAAGGTCATCTTCTTTGACAAGAACTATTTCTGCTCCGAGTTTATTAATTGTTCCTATGAGTCTCTTATGCCGCAACCTGTCCAGGACAACAACCTTCATCTTTTTGATTTCATCACGAATATTCTGTGCGGTCGTCTCTTTGTTATTGTCTTTCAGCACCTTTTCTGCCATAAGCCTTAGATTTTTCGTAATACCACATGTTATGCTGACGCCGGCGCCTTTGTATTTGTTGCCAACTATCGTTTTCACTCCATACATATCAGGAGAATTAAATAGACCTTTCCTTTTACTATAACCAACTGCAAAAATTGCCCCTCCTTCAGACTCCTGATCTACTATACAACGGTCATTCTCGAAAGCGCTGAGCACAATGTCTGCTTCGTTATCCTTGCGCACTGTTGCGGCAGAACCGAATCTTTCACCTATATACAACATCGGCATTTCTTTCCGTTCTCCCTCTGCATTTACAACATAAGCCTGCCACCAGTTAAAGCTGTTATAAATATGCCTGAGCCACCAGACCGCCATACCCCTTGTGCGAAATACGTTAAATCCCTCGCCATTCGTGCTGAAATACCTTAGAGTCCTTGCGGCAACAATTCCAACGGCATGTCTTAATTCATTTCTATTTGCCAACTGAAGGCCCTTCTTAGAGACCTTCAAGTTGAATTTCTCAGGAATATAGGCCTCCAGAATATAAGGGTCGTCTATCCTTTTAGAGTCAAAGCTATTGTCCTTTATGAATGTAATTTCACTCATTTTTGAACTTCTTTAAAAAGTAATAACTCTCGTTATTCCATATACTAACATATAAGGTACAGCGCTACGATTATTTATATCACAGTAAAAAAAGATTGCAAATTAAAATCAATTATTTTGAGGTTCTTACGTAATTTCCTGAGGCAACACAAAATTGACTTTCAAAAACTGTTTTGCTAGAATTCTTAGAAACTAAGTTCAATTTATCACAGTTATAAATGGAAGGAAAAGAAAATGCAAAAATGGCTGGATAAGGAAAAAGAACTGCGTGGAAAAGGCATTGCTGATAAACAAATTGAAGAAACCGTGGCCTTTTTACGCCAGAAAGGTATCGATACTGTCTGGGATGTGCAGGCCGCATATGATTCAAGCCTCTTCGGGCTCAAGGACAGATGCTCATTTGGAAGTCACGGACTGTGCTGCCGGAACTGCAACCTCGGCCCGTGCAGACTGGGTGGAGAAGACTTTCCGCTGCACACAAAGCTTGCTGCTCACAATTTAAAACGATCATCCTGCGGTAAGACCGCAGATAATATGGTCGCGGGAATGTTTCTGCAAACCGTCCTGCGCGGTACAAGCTCTCACATCGGCCATGCAATCCACGTAGCAAAGCTCTTCGTAAAGGCGGCTGAAGGTTCTGATAATTTCCGATAAAGGACGAAGCAAAACTCCATGCGGTTGCAGACGGACTCGGCATCGATACGAACGGAAAACAGACCCTGGATATTGCAAAGGAAGTAGGCCGGAAGGCAATGGAAGATCTCGTCGGCCCGGGTGAAGGGCCAATGAGCTTTGCACTTGCACTTGCACCGAAAAACATCGATAAACTTGCAAAAGCAAACCTCATCCCGCACAAAGGGGCTACGGAAACAATCGTTCAGGGGATCCACAGCACTGCACAGGGTATGATGAGCAGTACCGATCACCTGCTTATGTCCTGTCTGAAATTTGGAGTGATAGACGTTCTGGCTCTTTACATCGCCACCCAACTACAGGATATCTTGCTCGGCGTCCCTACACCAAAGGAAAGCAAGATCGGGATGGACGTTCTTGAAAAAGAGAAGGTGAACATCCTCGTCCATGGTCATGTTCCGGTACTCTCAGAAATGGTTATCAACTATGCAGGCAACCTTGAGGATAAAGCTATAGCAGCAGGTGCAAAAGGCATAAACATCGTAGGAACCTGCTGTACGGGTACAGAGGTGCTGGTTCGGCTCGGAATCCCGATGGCTGGCAGTACGATCATGCAGGAACTCGTTGTCGGAACAGGGGTGGTTGATGCCGTGTGTGTTGACGTGCAATGCGTGTATCCATCTCTCTCCGCCATTACCAGCGGGCTTCATACCAGACTTATTACTACCATGCCGGAACTGAGGATGGACAACGACACATACATTGAATTCACACCGGATAATGCGGATAAGGCTGCAACTCAAATCGTTGAAGAAGCTATTGTGGCTTACAAAGAGCGCAAGGCAGACAGGGTATTCCGTGCCAAAAGCAAAGGGGCACAAACTTCTGGGCGGATTTTCTACAGAAGCCTTGATAGAGGTTCTCAAAAAGTTAAACCCTGAAGAACCGCTGAAACCGCTGGTCGATTTGATTGCTGACGGTTCGATTCAGGGAGTTGCCGTTATCGCTGGATGCCTCTCATCAAAAATCCAGACCGACATGAGCTTTGTAACTATTGCAAAAGAACTTCTTAAGAATAACGTCCTTGTACTTGCCACAGGGTGTGCGGCAACGGGATGTGCAAGGCATGGTTTGTTGAATGGGGAAGCAATGGACCTGGTTGGTGATTCACTCCAGGGTGTCCTTGAAACCCTCGGAAAGGCCGCAGGCCTGAACGGATCTATGCCGCCAATCCTTCATTTCGGTTCATGCGTTGATAATTCCAGGTGTGCGGTACTTGCTTCGGCAATCGCTGATTATCTGGATACATCCATAGACAAACTTCCGCTTGTTGCAAGCGCGGCCGAACACGTTGTTGAAAAAGCCGCCGCCATATACATGGGCGTGATCTCCCTTGGTATAACCACTCATATCGGCGTAACGCCGAAACTGGGAGGTTCCCCATATGTAATCAACATGCTCACCAGGGAACTGGAAAAGACTACGGGAAGCACCCTGATTATCGAAATTGATCCCAAGGAATCAGCAAAAGCCATGATTAATCACATCCGGAAAAAAAGAAAGAGCTGGGGATTTGACAAGGCTGAAAAAGAGAGTTTTGAACTCAATTTTACCCCTGACCTGTTCATTGTTTTTAATATTCGCTATCGCTATTTGTCTACGTATTGACTTAATTAAATCAACTGTTTATGATGTTGGTAAATATTAATATGTCAATGGTCAGGCGAATGTTGGAAAACTAATATCGAAACTTACTGATGGTAAATATTATCATACGACCCTGATACGTGGCGT
>CAXGMX010000145.1:0-5279 GCA_964010955.1 uncultured bacterium | reverse complement strand
AAAAATAATGCGTCCTTTCCATAAGTCCTTTCCATAAACTATGTGCTCTGTACTATACCCTCAGTAGAAATAAAAACCAATGAAAAAACTTATGCTACTTCTATTTGTAATCAACTCTAATCAAATAAGCTGATAACAAAAAAGGCGTTCATGCATCTGACTAACACAGGAACGCCTTTTTTAGAATACTTTTTGATACTACATTACGACTTACTAATTAATACCATGCTCCACGTCTTTTTGGGTGTTCTGACTTTGAATATTTATCAGGATTTTCGTTATATGCGTTTGCACAACCCTCACAGCATAAATGAACTGTCTTTCCATCGTGTTCCACATCTTTCTGCTGCCCCTTACTGTCTGCGGCTTGTCCGCAAACCGGACAATCATTACCGGAACTTTCAGCAGCAGCAACTTCCGTGATGCCGCCCTTTGTACCATCATTACTACCGTCATTCTCAACCTTCTCAATACCACAGCAACTGTTGGCAAATACCGGATTGCCAGAGTTAAAAGCCACTAACAAAAATGCAATAACGACAGCACCCATTAAAATTCCCATACGCTTCATAAGACCTCTCCTTCTTTTAAAAAATACAAATAATGACTAAATTTCGTGTAAATCTAAATTGCTGTATACGTATAATAATCAACATAGAATATGCCTGATTAGTTCCCTGATTTCAGGCAAATAAATCTACTTAGCCTGAATACCCTATTCCTTAATTTCTTAACATAACGTCACATATAAATACATCACAAATGTTTTATTTGCATTCTTTGCCTGTTTTTGTAAAATTACATTTCATTTTTCACATAATCCTTGAACAGTACAATTAACAGAAAGGCAGTTTCTATTAAATGGAAAAGGTTAAATTAACCATTAACGATAAGACTTACGAAGCGGAGCAGGGCAAAACAATACTGGAAGTAGCCAGGGAGAATGACATATCGATTCCAACTCTCTGCCATGATAAACGCCTCGATCCATACGGTGGGTGCAGAATATGTCTGGTCGAAGTCAAAGGGGCAAGACAGCTACTGCCATCATGCATATCCAAAATCAATGAAGGCATGGTCGTAAATACAGAATCTGAAGATGTACGCAGGACGAGGAAAGGGGTCATGGAATATATTCTGTCAGACCATCCACTTGACTGTATGACCTGCGAGGCTACAGGCTGCTGCGAGCTTCAGGATGTCGCATATTCCATGGGCATCAAGGGAGAAAAATTCAGGAGTGAGGAAAAAAGAGGAGGAGAACTCCAGGACAAAAATGAGCTTATTTACAGGGAAACACCCAAGTGTATAAGGTGCGGTCGTTGTGTAAGGATATGTGATGAAGTAACGCAGGAACACGCAATTGAGTTTGGAGGCAGAGGATTCCAAATGTGGGTTGCAACTCCTTTTGGTGAATCGATGCTGGATGGCCCGTGCGTCTTTTGCGGACAATGTGTATCCACGTGTCCGGTAGGCGCCATACGTGAGAAACAGGCAATGGGCAGAGGCCGTCCCTATCAGGTAAAAAAGGTCAGATCAACATGCGGCTACTGCAGTATCGGATGTCAGATTGATATCCACGTCGATCAACAGGGAATAAGCAAAATAACCTCGGAAGTGGGATCTACACCAAACAACGGTAACCTCTGCATGAAGGGCAGATTCGCCTATGACTTCATAAACCATCCGGACAGGCTTGATACCCCCATGGTAAGAAGGAATGGAAACCTCGAAAAGGCAAGCTGGAAAGAGGCATACAGTGTTATTTCCGAAAAGCTGAAAGCTATAAAATCAAAACATGGAAAAAGACTCCATATCATTTATAAGTTCAGGACGTTGTACGAACGAAGAGAATTACCTGATGCAGAAATTCGCAAGGGCCGCAATCGGTACTAATAATATTGACCAGTCAGAAACAGAATGCCACGCCCCAACCTTAAACGCCCTGAGAAGTACTCTTGGTCTGAGTACTACAACAAATTCAATCGAGGAAATTTCAGAATCTGATGTGATATTTGTGATTGGCGCTAATGTTACAGAATCGCATCCCATAATAGGGCTTGAGATAAAGAAGGCAGTGCGAAACGGTAAAACTCTAATTGTAGCTGACACACGCAAGATATGGCTGGCAAAAAAGGCAGAGGTCTTCTTAAACCTGCAACCCGGAACAGACACTATTCTTATTAATGCTATTATTAACGAAATTATCAGTGAAAATCTCAATGATGAGCAATTTATAGAGAAAAGGACTGAAAAGTTTAACACGCTTAAAAAGCCGTTGCCAAAGATGATATTAAGAAAGCTGTAGAACTAACCGGTATATCCGAGGAAGAAATCAGGGAAGCCGCCAGAATCTATGCAAACGCAGAGAACGCCATAATATTATACGGAAATGGCATAACACAACACAGGTCTGGTATTGATAATGTAAAAAGCCTTGTAAACCTCGCCCTGCTGACCAGTAATATTGGCAAGGAATGCGCGGGGATATACCCGCTCCTGGGTCAGAACAATGGCCAGGGAGCTTTCAACATGGGCGCTATACCCAATTTCTATACAGATTTCCAACCTGTCTCAGATAATACGGTTCGTAAGAGATTCGAGAAGATTTACAAAACCTCATTACCTAAAAATAAGGGCCTGCAAATCAGGGAGATGTTTAATAGCGCACAAAAAGGGGAGGTCAGGTCGATGTACGTTATGGGCGCTGACCCCCTGATGAGTGAACCCGATACAACAAAAGTAAAGAAGGCGCTGAACAAACTGGAACTATTGATAGTACAAGATATATTTATGTCAAATACGGCTCAATATGCAGACGTAATACTACCGGCAGCCTGTTTTGCTGAAAAAGATGGTACGTTTACTAATATTGAAAGACGAGTACAGAGGATAAAAAAGAGTGTTGAGCCACCGGGGAAGGCAAAAGCAGATTGGAATATAATATCTGAACTCTCCACTTACATGGGATACTCAATGAATTATGATTCACCTGAAGCCGTCTGGGATGAGATCAGAAAGGCTTCACCTAACTTTGCCGGAATCAGTTATGAAAGACTCGAAAATGGTGGAATACAATGGCCATGTCCAAAAGCTGACCACCCCGGTACAAAATTTCTGTACGAGAAAAAGTTCCTCAACGGAAAAGCAATATTTTCCACAACAGAAAACAAACCATCTCTTGAGAAAACTGACAAGAGTTACCCTTTTATTCTCAGCACAGGACGCACTCTTTATCACTTTAACAGTGGCACCATGACTCACAGGGCAAAGGGAAGCGTACAGAAGCAACCTTATTCATTTGTAGAAATATCACAAAAAGATGCCGATGATGCCGGAATAAAAGATGGAGAAATGGTCAGGATAACGACTAAACGCGGCCAGATCTCTCTTGCAGCCAATATCACTAACAGGGTAATGCCGAAACAAGTCTGGATCCCTTTCCACTTTATAAGTGCTCCGGCAAACTTACTTACAAAAGATCCCTGCAGCACTTCACGTACAAACGGCAATTCAAACCTGATGCCCGAATACAAAACCTGTGCGGCTAAAGTAGAAAAGGCACAATAGTAGAAGGCAAAGATCATAGCGCAACAAAGCCACAATCAAGCTTGAAGTGCCTTAAGTGAACTAAAAGTGCCTAAAATTAGAAAAATATTTCTCCACAACTTTAGCTCACTTCAAACTTTAGACACTTTCAACTTTTTTTGAAACTCAAAAAACTTTCTAAAAAAAGAATATCTACTTCTTTTTGAAGGAGGGAATGAAAAAAGGTAATACTATATTATGAAAACATATGACTTATTGATTATTGGAGGCGGACCCGGAGGTTATGTTGCGGCGATTAAGGGCACACAATTGGGGCTGAGTGTAGGACTGGTAGAAAGGGATAAAGTCGGAGGGGTCTGCCTGCACAAAGGTTGTATACCCACAAAGGCCCTGATTCAATCAACACATTTATACGAACTATGCAAAAGGAGCAAAGAGTACGGTATAGTTACAGAAGGTGTCAGTGCAGATTTCAGTGCATTCCACAAACGAAAGAGAACAATAGTAACCAAGCTATTCAGCGGTATCGAACACCTGCTCAAGAAAAACAAAGTTGACACATTGAATGGCACAGGTCAAATAATATCTCCCGATAAAGTTCTCGTCAAGGAAGGCGGTAAATCAAAAGGAAATATCTGCAAAAATATAATTGTCGCTACCGGTTCTTCTCCAATGGTTTTTGACGGCTTACCTTATGACCAAAAAAGTATATTAACAAGTGATGATATTCTGGAGTTGGAAGAAATACCATCTTCACTCCTGATTATCGGGGGCGGCGCAATAGGAGTTGAATTCGCATATGTCTACAACGCGCTTGGAAGCAAGGTAACCGTGGTTGAGATGATGGACGAAATCCTTCCGACAAATGACAAAGACGTAGGGAACGCATTGAGAAAGAGCCTTACGAAGAAAGATATCAAGTTTCTTACCAAGACTGATCTAAGCCTTATTGAAATAAAAGAGAATTCGGTTGAGACAACGGTTAAGAAGAATGATGGAAACACAGAAATACTTCAAAGTGAAAAAGTCCTGCTTGCCATGGGTAGAAAACCTGAAACGAAAGATTCAGGTCTGGAGGAACTTAATCTTGAATTTAATGGAAGGTTCATAAACGTAGACGAGAACATGCAGACAAGCCAGCCCGGCATTTATGCTATTGGTGATGTCAGTGGCCCGCCTCTACTTGCCCATCTTGCATCTGCACAGGGCATGCTCGTTGCGCATAATATTGCTGATAAAGACTTCCCGCCAATAAATAATAATACAATTCCGGGTGTAACTTACACCAATCCACAGGTCGCAGGTGTTGGCATGAGTCAGGAAGCGGCAGAACTAGAAGGCTACGATGTAAAGATTGGCAGATTTCCATTAATGGCTAACAGCAAGACTCAAATAATAGGTGAAGGAGAGGAAGGCTTCATAAAAGTTATAACTGATGCATCAAGTGGAGAGATCCTGGGCGTACACCTGATAGGCCATGAAGTAGGAGAATTGATAGGCTGCATGTCACTTGCCATGAATCTGGAGGCAACAAACCTGGAAGTCAGCGCCAACATATTCCCACACCCCACACTCTCAGAAGTATTCGCCGAAGCATTCCATGCTGTTGAAGGCAAAGCAATACATATCTAAAACATCTTATCCTTCTAAATCTTCAATCTTAACCGCCCCTACCATTCTCATTCTATGACATCTGGCATGATTTTGTCAGATTAAGACACACCCATAAT